>JAZFVY010000339.1:0-5370 GCA_036447975.1 Desulfobacterales bacterium | reverse complement strand
CGGTTTATGCGGGAATGATCATCGGTGAACATAGCAAGGCCGTCGATATCAGTGCAAATCCAAGCAGGGAGAAGAAGCTTACAAACATCCGCGCGGCTGGAAAAGATAACAGCACAGTATGCTCGCCGGTAAAACCCATGACCCTTGAGAGGGCCATAAATTTTATAAAAGATGACGAGATGGTGGAGGTTACCCCGCAATCCATCAGGCTGCACAAAAGAGTGCTTTCTCTTAAGAAGCGGAAAAATAAAAACGGCGTGAACTAATGGTTTAGAATTCTATGTTTTCGGTGTCAAAGTTTGAATAGTGAATTAACCGAGCCGGATCTAGGGTCGAGGGAAAAGAGAGACATTCCTTTAATTATAAGTTTCAATGTATAGGTCAAAGTCCTTTAGAAAAAGACAATAGAGTCGCATCTTAATTATTAATTTTTGAGGCTCGAAAAAAACCCTCGCTAATTGATTAAAGAAAAACAACAGACAGCATTTTATAAACAAGAGTTTTCATAATGCTGGATCAATCATCTCCAAAATTTATCACACCTTTCGATCTCAATTGTTCGCAAATAATCGTAAAAATTCTACTGAGAAAATCATAGACATTCGGAGTTGTTTGGGCATAAACTCCAAACATGGAACAGTTTTCTTAGCTCATTCCTCGGCCACGGATATCGTTAAAAAAATTTCTATTGAACCGTGCTCTTCGAAAAATAGGGGACGACAATGAAAGGAATAGATTGACTTTTAATAATATTGTATTTGCGAAAGTGTGGTCTGTATGTCCTTTATGAGAAAACTTTTTGTAATTCTTGCTATCGCTGCGGCTCATGCAGCCTTCACGAAGATTATTTCAATCATCGCATTGTCTGTTTTCACAGCCAATGTACATGAAAGTCAGCTGCCTTTCATTGGGCGATTGCTGACGATACTTTCTAAGGTGTTGTACTTTCCGGTTTTTACATTTGCATGGTATCCAAGGCAGTTTTTCCCGGGAAATCTGGTCGTTTTTCCCCTTTTTATCAACAGCCTGTTATGGGCATTGGTTTTCTATTTGCTCTTCGTTTTAATTAAAAGCCTTCTCAAAAAGAAAGATAATAGAGTCGCATCTTAATTATTAATTAAGGAGGATTAATTATGAAAAAGTCCATTGGTGCAAAAACGATAATATATCCTGCTCCAGTTCTTATTGTGGGAACATATGACAAAACAGGAAAACCAAATGTTATGACCGCTGCTTGGGGAGGAATTTGCTGCTCCAAACCTCCATGTGTTGCGGTGTCATTGAGAAAAGCAACATACAGCTATGGCAGTATTGTGGAAAACAAAGCATATACTATAAATATTCCTTCTGAAAAGTTTGTGAAGGAATCGGATTATTTTGGCCTGGTATCCGGCAAAACAGAGGATAAATTTGCAGCGGCTGGCCTTACACCTGTGGAAAGCGATTTGGTAAAAGCACCATATGTCAAAGAATTCCCTCTTATTTTAGAATGCAAGCTCCTTCATTCATTTGAAATCGGATTACACACCCAATTTATTGGTGAAATTATTGATGTCAAGGTTGAAGAGAGTGTAATGGATGCAACTGGAAATCCTGATATAGAAAAGGTCAAACCGATTATATTTGCGCTTTCATCTAAAGCTTATCATGGCATCGGGAAAAAGATTGGGAATGCATGGAAAATTGGAAGAGATATTAGATGACTTGAATAATATTCGGTGTCAAAGCTTGAATAGTGAATTACCAGCGTCGGATTTGGGGTCGGGCCTTGCTAAGTGTCTGAAAAGAATAGCAGTTGTTTGGTTGCAAAATAACAACTCTAAGGATTTTTCTAAGAAATATGTGGAGAAACATTATTGAAGGCGAAATCTAAAATCGTTGAAATTGAAAGTGTCGGTCAGATTTTATTTGAACGCGTTAAACGGGCTAAACACATCAACATTTCTGTTCAACCGTTCAAAGGCGTGCGCGTTGCCGTTCCTTATGGGGTGTCATTCAATAAAGCCAAACAGGTTGCTCAATCAAAAAGAAGCTGGATACAGAAGCACCTGGACAAAATGAAACAGGTGGAACAGGAACATGAAGCTTTTTCAAAGAATTCGATTGAAATCGACAGGGCTGAAGCCAGGAAGAAACTTGTTAGTCGGCTAAAGGAATTATCCAAGGAACATGGATTTAACTTTAATAAAGTATTCATAAGAAATCAAAAGACCAGATGGGGAAGTTGTTCCTTCAAGAATAATATAAACCTCAATATGAAACTGTTGAGATTGCCGGACGAAATGATTGACTATGTCCTTTTACATGAACTTGTTCATACCCGGATAAAGAACCATGACAATGAGTTTTGGTCAGAGTTGAATAGGCTTGTTGGGGATGCCAAAGGGATGAGTAAAAAACTGAATGAATATAAAATGTTTCTGTTGTAATTCCACCTTGCTCAATTCCCTATGCCCGTGAAACTCGATCCAGTCTCCGTGAAAAATTTTTCGTGAGACTACCTGACCAAAAGAAGACTCAAACCAGGGACATAGGTTATGATGAGCAGAGCCACAAGGAGGATGCCCAGAAATGGCAGGGAAGCAGCGCCGAGGCGGAGGACGGACTTCTCGAATCTGAGGCTGGCAATGAAGAGATTCATCCCTATGGGTGGTGTAGAGTAACCGATCTGGAGGTTGATGAGGAAGATAATACCAAGGTGTAGAAGGTTGATATCATACCCCTGGGCAAGGGGGACGATGAGTGGTGCCACAATAACCAGGGCAGAATAGACATCAAGCAAACACCCCACGAGCAGAAGAAAAATGTTCAAGATAAGCAGGAAAACGAACTTGCTCTCCACGTGGCCCTGGATCCAGAGCAAGGTTTTGCTGGGTACCTGCTGATCAATCAGAAGACTGTTGAAGGCCAAGGCTGAACCCAGAATGATGATAATACTGCCAACCATTACCACGGTCTTAACAACGATGGTGGGCATTTGGTTGAGCTTCACATCTCTATTGATGAGCAGAGCCACAAGGAGAACATAGACGACGGTAACAACGGCTGCTTCGCTCACCGCTAGGAAACCACTGTAGATTCCACCAAAAACCACCACAGGAAGCAATATCTCCCAGATGGTCTCCCGGAAAGTGTCGATGAATTCCTGGAAATCAAAGCTGATGACCCTACACTCACCGCGGACTCCCTTATACATGCTGTACATGGAAAGGAGGACAATCAGTAAGATGCCCGGTATGAGACCAGCCAGGAAAAGCTGGGGGATGCTGACGCCGGCAACAACCCCGTAGATGATCATGGGAAGACTCGGAGGAAAGAGAAGACCGAGGCTGCCGGAGCTGGTAAGGAGTCCGAGCGAGAAGTCTTCCGGATAATTTTCTTCCAGCATTGCCGGCAGAAGCAATCCCCCTAGAGCGACGATGGTGATACCGGAGGCCCCCGTAAGTGCGGTGACAACATAAGGTAAGCTGGGGTACCAGCACGTACGATGGTAGGGTCCGATTGCTTGGTAGCTGCGATGAAAACGTCTTCGGCGGTATACGCCACTGCTGTTACTCTGGCCGGTTTGGTGGGCGCACAAGCCCGGGTCCTTGATGTAAGGACTTCCAGGGCGCCCCATAAATATTATAAGTTTCAATCAGATAACACCCATGAGAAATTTGTGATATTGTTGAAATGATTCTTGCCTTCCTGTCGCCATCTCAATTAATATACATTTATCTGATTGTTGATTAGGAGAGTCACTCGCTGGGGGAGCCGTGTTCAGAACCATTCTTATTTCAACCTGTACATTTATGCAAATCTATATTTTTTGTCGGGCCGCCTCCGTGCCATTTGTAGACCGGCACGTGCCCCGAAGGATCCTCATTGGGACAGGAGTGATCCTGTTGGGCCATTTTTTTCTTTGGCCTCGTCATAGGGCACGGTGGTAAGGGAGTTCTGGCCGGAACGCTTGAATTCCTCGGAATGAACTGGATGGCCGTTCTATTCCTGATTTCTATTCCTCTTCTCGCAATAGATCTCGTCACCTTCTTCGGCTTCCTCATGCCCCGGTTATCGCCCTCGTTGCGAGGATGGGCATTGTTGGTCGGTGTAGTGCTTTCGGTGATAGCTTTCTTCCAGGGCCTGCAGCCGCCGACGGTAGAAAAATACGAGGTCAGCCTTCCCGGCCTTCCCGATGCTATGGACGGAACAGTACTCGTCGCTCTGTCCGATATGCACCTCGGTTCGCAGCTCGGCGAGCGTTGGCTGGCGGCTCGGGTCGCCCAGGTAAAGGAACTGCGGCCCAACATTGTGGTTTTACTCGGCGACATCTTCGAAGGGCATGGTCCACCTAAAGATCAATTGATTGTAAGACTTAAGCAACTCTCTGCACCTCTGGGTATCTGGGCCGTCCCCGGCAATCACGAATTCCACGGAGGAGGTGACATGAGCCTGTTCAAGGAGGTAAACTTCAAATTGCTGCGCAACGGCTGGGCCGAAGTGAGGCCCGGTCTCGTCCTGGCAGGCGTGGATGATCTCACCTCCAGACGACGAAACGGCCAAGGCGGCGATCCCATCTCGCAGGCCCTCGTGGATCGCCCCCCCGGTGCTACCATCCTCCTATCACATACGCCGTGGCAGGCTGAAAGGGCAGCCAAGGCCGGTGTGGAGCTGATGCTCTGTGGCCACACCCACGGAGGGCAGATATGGCCATTCGACTATATAGTCCGCAGCCGCTATCCACTATTGGAGGGACGTTACGAGGTGGATGGTATGACAGTTATCGTATGCAGGGGCACGGGTACATGGGGACCGCGCATGAGACTCTGGCGTCCCAGCGAGATCCTCCATGTGACACTTAGAGGGAAGGGGAAAAAGAACTTATCTGAATAATCAACTGGAGAAAACCGAATATCATTTACCGGCTTTTACAATTGAAAAATATTACAATATACATGCTTCAAATCGTCATCTAGTTTGCATAGATTGTCTCCTGCACATAAATGTGCACAAGCCCTGCAAGGACCGTAAGACAACTCTGATAAGTTAAAAAATTCAGTCGATTTTCCACTTTTTCCCAGAATAGCTTTTACCATTCTATCTACATTCCCATCTATGACTGGGCTGCTACTGAAACCTAAAACTGTCAATTTGTCCTCCCCTTATCATCAACGCATTAAATGCAAACCATGCGATTATGAAATAAACTGTGTAAGATTTAAATGCAACTCTTTACAAACAATACCGTTCTTGATTATATGTAGAACCTATCTCAAAAACAATCTAAGTGCCCATGGCGGTGTTGCGAAACGGTTCAAAATGCTCACATACTACGTGTATGCTCCGCTTTTTCACCGTTTCGCGCCTTGCCCTGAACACTAATCTTAT
>JAZFVY010000338.1:0-5913 GCA_036447975.1 Desulfobacterales bacterium | reverse complement strand
AATAAGATTAGAGTTCAGGGCAAGGCGCGAAACGGTGAAAAAGCGGAGCATACACGTAGTATGTGAGCATTTTGAACCATTTCGCAACGCCGCCATGGGCACTTAGATTGTTTTTGAGATAGGTTCTAACAATAATGTTATAGGCTTAAGTGTGTCCCCCAGGTTCCTTACCTATCCGTGCCAAAGAATTTTCACTGTTGGCACTGTCTTCAAATATCCTCCTTCTTTCTATGCACCTGTTAATGATTTGATGAAGGGCGCCAGGTGCATCAATACGGGCTTTGCGTGGCATGCCAGGACCATTTTATATATCAGAAAAATAAAAATTTATCATTTAAGGGGCCCTTTACGTCCCTATAGCAAAATCCGATTATTATCCTGAAAAGATTAATCGGGTAATAGACGGGGTGTGTCGTATCTAATATCTTTACCCTTATTGATCGCAAACAAAATGGGAATAATATTTTATCTGTTTGATTTATTATGCATTTTGTTTGTGATCAATTATAAAAATTTCAATTGGCTGAACAGCACGTCAAATTCGGACTCCGGAATCTGATGCCAGGGGGCGATGGGGGTAAACTGAATAGAGGATTTTGTATTCGGAGAGAAGACTTTTCCGGCGGAAATCTTAGGTGTTTTCAGACGGTATTTGAATTCGCCCCCAAAATCCAAAATCAAATCCAGATCATCGTTTTCTTCTAAAAGTTCCACAAGGAGGATGTTGCGGATCAGGCCGGTTCCGGATAAACTCCGTTTTCCCCCACTGCCGGTGTAGACATTGATTATGGTTTGCTCCAGGAGAGCCGCGCTATTGTCCTCAGCTACCAGAAACGCCTGCTCTGCCAGATATGTTGCGTTTTCAAAAGGGATCCAGTCTTTCATATTTTATATATAACCTCCCTTGTTGTTTATTATTTCTTCTCAATTTTACGCTCTTAGGATAGGTTCGAAACCCCTCAAAGCTTCAGCACTCATTATGTTCAGTTTTTTGGCAACTTTTGCCTCAAAAAGGACATAGGTGCCTCTGGACTTTGCGCAGAGCATCCCCGCATCATTGTAAATAAAGCCTTCCATTAAGGCTTCTCTCTCACTTATGCGCTTTGACACCCTTCCCTCTACTTTTAGCTCTGTGCCTACATAAATCGGTTTCGTGAAGTCAACCGTCATCGACTTGGTTAAAATTATCTTTTTCAACAGATAGATTGCAGACCAGCTCATGGTTTCATCCAGGATAGTCGATATCACTCCTCCATGTATCAAATTATCCCAGCCACACAGATGATTCGGCACTTTTATCCATGATTTCACAGATTGGTCATCGGAATAAAATTTCATTTGCAAACCACAACTATTAATTGACCCACATGCAAAGCAATTACTATCGTCGCTTATGGGTATCTTTTTCAATCCCTTTATCTCATCAAATCGATTCATATTATAAACCTTTGTTCCGGATATTATAAAAAAAGGTTAATTCTCCAATTTAGTTGGAGAAGAACCTCACCAATTCAATTGAAGAATATTCACTTGACTTGCCTTAATTAGCTACAAATAATCGGGAGATGATCCAACACTATATTATGTTCACAGAAGCCAAATATAAATAAAGAATTTTTATTCGATTTGTGATATAATTACAAGCTACAATTTTCTCTGAAGGCCGGATGATCTGTTAACCCGCATTTCTCATGAAGAATTTATCTGGCTTTTGGTATTGTTAGTAAATAAAAGATATTAATCACTTAAATTGACATAGACAAATAGTGTGATTAAACACTCTGACATTTATCTTTTTTAGATTAATTCTTCACCAAAGGCGAGCCATAGCGGCACAGGAACTGCGTTATTCAGCCCTCGAAGTAGAACACTACGTCTTCGGACTGAAATGCCTTGTTCCTGCACCGCTATGGCTCGTGAAAAATTCGGGTTATGAAAACTTCTCTTATCATGGGATTTTGTTATGGAATGAAGATTTTCCTTGCAAGCAATACCGGTTAATTGATAAAGGGCAAACCATCGGAGAAACGTTGAGGAAGGCAAAGGAGATAACCCATGCTGAAAATAGAGTTAAAGTTCAAAGATTCGGTACTCAAAACAATAGTATTTGACAAGGAAGTCATATCCATTGGCAGGCATTCCGATAATGATATCCATATTGACAGTCTGAGCGTATCCAGCCAGCATGCAAGAATAGTCAAATACCATAAAAAATACATGATTGAGGATCTGGACAGTACCAACGGCACTTATTTGAACAAGAAAAAGATCTCTAAAGAGAAGCTGGCGGATAACGACGTAATAACCATTGGAAAGCATACATTAATAACCAGTTTTAAAACTGGTGACAAGGACAGCATCGCTACTGACATCGTAGACGCAACCATGAAACTTACAACGGAAGAGCACATTAGCATGCTGAAAAAAATTAAGAAAAAAAAGAAGTAAACACATGTGGCTGATATGTTGTTTGCCCGATTTCGACAACACACTCAAACAGCCGGATCTTATACATTCTCACCAATGGGCCCCCAACCCTCCACACCCTCATCATAAGCCTCCCACGCATCTGCCGGTTTCATCCCCGGCGGCACGGTTTCCCAATCGAGTGTCGGCTGGGGAATGCTCTTGTCAAGAAATTCGGTTAACAGAGAATTTGGCTTTCTGCTCATATTATTTCCTATAGTGTAAATTACCAAAAAGATTTCGTGAGTAATCCAGGTTATGTAAAAATTGCCAAAACATAAATGTCTTATTTTATAATAATTATGATAAAATGGCAAAAACATAAATCATTTCCGTGATATTTCCGGGTTGGGGTGAAAAAATGGATGGAATAGAAAAAAGGCTTGAACAGGTTCATCAGTTGATAGCAGCCATAAAAGCAAACCGGGATGAAATGGTTGCCATTGCAGTGGGGGATACCGGCTTTACCCGCAGAGAATGCAATTTGGAGATAGACATCGTCCTTAACCGCTTACAGGGCTTTGACGAAATGGTGACGCCTTTTGCCGAGCGGCAGCCCATGTGTGGTCCGGAACAGGAAGTTGCCCTGGCTTTGCCTTACAATGGCAGCGCCTGGCTGAACACGACCATTATTTCCATCTACATGGTGGGAAACAGCGTGCGGGTGAAATTTGCATCCCTGGGCTCCAAGATTGCCCGATTCACCGAATCTTTATACCAGGCCATCTTTGGCGACGCCATCTGTTTTGACTACACCGGAGGCAGGAATTTTCTCGATAAGGCTGTCGCCGATCCTAAAATACCTGCGATCTGCCTGTTCGGAACAGATGAATACGCAATCCACTATCTGGATTCAATTAAAACCATTAAGAAGAAGTTTGTCTTTGAAGGACCGGGCAAAGACCCCTTTATTGTCCTTCCCGGCGCCAACCTGGAGGATGCGGCCCGGGAGCTGGCCTTTACCAAATACTTCTATGCCGGGCAGGCCTGTACAGCTCCGGAACGCGTTTATCTGCATGAGTCTATTCACGACGATTTTTTGGAGCTATTTCTTGATTTCAGCAAGGCGGTGAAAGTGGGTGATCCTGAAGATCCCGCTATTGACATGGGACCGGTGGCCAGCTCAAGAGCAGTTGCGGCCATCAAAGCCCAGATCAAAGACGCTGTGGATCGTGGCGCAAGGATTGCCTTAGGAGGCAAAATTGAAGGCAACCTAATTTATCCAACGGTGGTTATAAATGTCAGCCAGGATATGCTGGGCATGCAGAATGAAACTTTCGGCCCTGTCGCTTTCATTAACTCTTTTGATACTGTCGAAGAGGTGAGCCGCCTGGCCCGGGACAACCGTTATGGCCTGAGAGCAGCAATTTACGGTGGCGACAAGGAGGCGCAGAGCCTCGGGGAGAATCTTGTGGGCGAACCCTATTGTCATCAGGTAAGTGAAATGACTTTCGGGTGCTTTGGAACTGTAGCCGTCAATCAAAGCCGCGCGGAATCATGGGCAGGAGCCTTTGTCAACAAGCCGGTTGGTGGTTACGGCCACTCGGGCTGGATCTGGGAAACTGTTGATGACAGATTTATCCTTAAACAGGGACCCAAGCTGTTGAGTCTGGAGACCTCTATCCCGAATTTCTCATAGAGGTTGTCAGCTTAAACTATATGGAATTGGCAAGGTTAAAATCCTGTAAAATCCTGAAAATATTTTTCCGCATTTTTCCATATATATTGAAAAAAACCGATTTTTTTCCGTAAAACTACTGAAATATTGTTAATACACGGAATTTTGAGGTTTTGGGATACATAGAATTTTTTCTGCTTACTAACTAGTTAGACGCCTAATCGAGAATAAAGAGTAGAAAAACATGCGAACATGCATATTTTGCAGCAACAAAGCTTCTACCAGAGAAGATGTTTGGCCGTTATGGCTAATGAGGCGATTCCCTGCCTCAAACACTTCTTATATGGATGCTGAGCGCGGTGGACGTAAACTTGGAAGCTGGCCAATGGTAAAACCGAGATTGACGGTGAAATGGCTGTGTGCAAAATGCAATAATGGCTGGATGAGTCGCATTGAAAGCAACACCAAACCTATCCTGATATCTATTCTTGAAGACAAGTTGAATGCTATGGATTCTTCAAGCCAATCGACGCTCGCAAGTTGGGCTGTAAAAACATCTATGGTCCTGGAGTGCATCAATCCAGAAAGGACTTGGTTCTATACGGATGATGAGCGTCAGCTGATGTGTGCTACACAATCTATTTCGCCACGTACGTCCGTGTGGATTGCCAAGTGTGTTGAACAATCAAACATATATAGTGCGGCAAAAGACCTTCGCACCTCAAAAGAAAATAATGGAGTCCATGCCTATGCTACGACACTGGCTTTCGGCTCCCTCGCATTTCAGGTTGTAAGCATTAAAGTTCCTAAAACAATCCCTAATAATGTCACGCTGACTTATGATGTCACTGAGGGACCTTGGGAACAAACCCTAGTTCAAGTATGGCCAATCATACAAGAATCAGTGGGGTGGCCAGCAGGTTATGGCCTTAACGGTGAACGTGGGCTGGATGCGCTCACTGAGCGGTTAAGCTCAGAGAAAGGTTAACTGGATTGCCATTCGGCTGTCTAACATTGCAGTCCAGCGGACAGCCAGGGCCGTGGCGTTTTGACCATATGGGGAAAACTCAAAAGATTGTTTTATTAACAAGGCCAGTGGGAGCCCTGGCGGCCCCTGACCGTAGCGTTAGCCAGGCAGGAGGCGTGGGACACGTAAATCCAATCATTTTCTTACTCGGTCCATCTGGAATTGGGAAGTCGTATCTGTCTAAGATGCTTGAGAAAAACAAGTTCCTGTACGTGCACATAGATACGGACAGCAGAAATAGAACCTTCGCAGCGAATGGCTTCCCTTCGAAGTGGGACGACGACTTCCACAAAGTAAACCTTGCTTACCTTGTGGGTGAGCTCCGAGATCGTCTTGACAATGAGCATGCAGGGGCGTCGTTTCGTTTCCGACCGTTTACGTGTTCACACCTGAGAAGCTCGTTGAGGCAGTGCAGCTTGGAGTAACCCCAGTGGTGCTGTGGGGCAAGAAAGAGGATTGCATACGGGCTGCCGAAAAGCGCATAGAGAAAAAAGGTTTGAAATTCAACTTGCCCCGCTATGAGCGACTGAACGGGCCCACCTTTCGGGCTTACTGCCGTCCCGAATACGACGCCTTCAGAGTGGAAGCATTCCAGGAGGATGGCTCACGATACCCGAACGAAAAGTGGCTGACACGAATCATGGAGCGTACGGGTGGCTAACAAGACAAATGCACCGGACGCCTTCGGCGCGCGGTGCATTTGCAGCGTTGGGCATGGCAATAAAAGGAAAATTTAGAAGCATCCTAAATAAGGGGAAAAGGGCGTAAGAAAAAGGCGACATGCTAAATATGAACGAAAAAA
>JAZFVY010000337.1:0-5862 GCA_036447975.1 Desulfobacterales bacterium | reverse complement strand
TATCTGGAAAAGAGTTTGGCTATAAATCTGTTTTTTGTTTTTTTAATATCGAATGTTCTGTCTCCTGAGTTAAAATATTAGATTCTTCTCCAATTTAGTTGGAGAAGAGGGTCCAAGGATTCCAGGGTCCAAGGATTGAAGATTATTCACTTACCTTGCCTTAATTAGCAACAACTAATCGGGAGATGATCCAAATATTAAGGCAAACCGGGATAACCTTATGGATCAAGATCATCCCGGTTAAAGAGTAGGGGCGAACTGCTGTTTTATCTCCAGTAGTGTCCCGGGCCGTAACCCATCATTCCGCCTCTTCCCATGAAACCCCTGTTAAAATTAGGGTTTTCCTTTCTTAAAGCGAGTATATGATCAATTCTTTTCTGATTAAAATCGGATTCGAATTCGGACAATTCTTTCTGAAGATCAGAAGCTTTTTTGGCATCTGGATTTTCTTTTGCCAGTTCACTTCTCAGGGCCAATTCTTTTTCATAGATTTTCTGACGAATTGATTCGGTTTCTTTATAAAAAGTCTGCATCTGATCATCGAGTTTTTTGTAATCTTCTTCACTCAAATCACTTTTATAGCCATATCCAGATCCGCCCCAGCCCATGTGATAACCACCGTGGCGGTGGCCCCAGTCACCCATGCCGAAGCCGCCCCGGTCAGCAAATGCGTATGTGCCAATTCCAAGAATTGCTGCAATTGCTACCACCATAACCATTTTACTTTTGTTTCTTTCCATTTTATTTACCTCCATAAATATAAAAAATTTATGCGATTACCGCACATAGACATAAGTACTGCAAAGCGCATGCCAACTACAGATGAAACTATGACAATTTTTTATCTTATTGTAATTGTTCTAAATTACAACTTTAATGATTTCGATCTCAAGGGCGGTGGAAATATTGATTAACATTGGCGTGTAATATTTACTCCATTTGTACAGATTAAAATCAATGCCGTATAATTATTACCCGGCTGTCTGCGTTTGGCTCGTATACTATTTCATTAATCAACAAGGCCAGTATTCCGGAGCTGTTTGATTAATCGGCTATATCCATACGCCTGTTATCGTATTCGGTTTTGTCGATTTCACCGCGGGCATAGCGGGCTTTAAGAATTTCCAATGCATTTGGCGTATCATCTACGTTTTGTTTAGAACCAAGGATCCCGGTGACCGCACCGGAGATTAACAGTACTAAAGCCGTGATAAGAACGACCCAAAATATGATCATAACGACACCCATGCCACCTCCTCCCATCATACCATGGAAACCCATGGCCCAAGGACGACCATTTTCGGTCCAGATCTCTGTGTTATAGTCGTACAGAAATAAGATGCCGGCGGCAATCAGGATAGCTGACACCCCAAGACTAAGAAGCGTTGAGGTTTTTCGATTCATCTTAATTATCCTTTCTAAACTTAAATACGTTTTTTATGTTGCTTTAATAATTAATGCCGTAAAACAGCGTTTCTGCCTAAATATTCACAGCAAAGGTTGTGCCAAAGGATGATGTGGAAACCGAAAAACAAATATAACCTGTTAAATATTATAGGTTTATTCTATATTGATTCGGTTGAAAGGAAAGGGTTTCGATCACATACTTCAACCGGAGGCGTGTAAAAAAGAATCAGTGTTCTCTTTATGGTATGGCAACATCGGGTAGAACGGATGGTATTTTTACCCCAAACGAATTTGGATTTCCCACTTACCTCTACCCTAATCCATAGTTTTTCAACTTGTTGTGCAGGGTCTTTCGGGTGATACCTAAACGGCGGGCAGTTTCAGATTTATTTCCACCACTGGCTTTCAGGGTTGCCAGGATAGCTTCTTTTTCAATCTCCTCCATTGAGCGCGTGCCGTCCAATACCGGTGCAGCAGCAATTGGCGATGTCGAAAGGTCAGGATATTTTTTTGTTATGTTAAGCGGTAATTGCTTCTCGGTAATATGTTCACCGGTTAGCAGAATAACCGCTCGCTCTATAGCGTTTTCGAGTTCTCTTATGTTGCCGGGCCAATCGTAATTGAGAAGCATATCCACTGCTAAAGGAACAAAACCTTTAACTGTTTTTCGGTTTTTATCGGCAAATTTTTCCAGAAAATGCTGTGCCAATAGGGGAATATCCTCCTGTCGTTCTTTCAAAGGCGGCACATTTAAGTTCATTACATTTAGGCGATAGAAAAGATCTTCACGAAAACGCCCATTGGCCACATCTGCTTCCAAATTACGATTGGTGGCGGCCACTATCCGCAAGTCCACCTTAATCGTCTCCTCACCACCTACGCGTTGCAACTCCTTTTCCTGGAGAACCCGCAGCAGTTTGGCTTGCATCGTAGGAGACGTTTCACCAATCTCATCTAGGAAGATAGTGCCGTGATTGGCTTGCATAAAACGGCCTTCACGGCGCTTGTCAGCGCCTGTGAAGGCTCCTTTTTCATGCCCGAAAAGTTCAGACTCAAGCAGGGTTTCAGCAATGGATGCACAATTGACGACCACCAGAGGCTTTTCCTTTCGAGGACTATTGAAATGCAGCGAACGGGCAATCAATTCTTTGCCGGTGCCACTTTCACCGGTGATCAACACTGTGGCCTCGGACGGAGCGACCATCGACATCATGTCCATCAGTTTCTTCATCGGTTGACTTCTGCCGATGATGTTGGCAATGTCATAATCTGACCGCAGATGTTCTTTTAAGGCTCTGTTTTCCTCCTTGAGCCCGGCATGCTCGGATGCCCGCTCAATCGCTAGTTTCAGGACTTCGAAATCTAAAGGCTTTATCAGATAATCGTAGGCTCCTGATTTCAATGCCTCAACCGCCGACTCCACCGATGAATAGGCTGTCATGATAATAACGGGGATAGAGGGATTGTAGTCTTTGATTTGACCAAGGGCTTCGATACCACTCATGTTTGTCATGCGCACGTCCATAAGGATGAGATCCACGGGCCCTGATTTGACCGTGTCAACAGCCACAACGCCGTCATTGGCAGTTTCAACGGTATACCCCCAGCTCTTGGTTATCGTTTTTAAGGTCGTTAGATGGCCGGGGTCATCATCCACGATCAGTATCTTGGTTGTTTTAAGCGAAGTCATGATTGCCTCTTTGCTGTTTCGCTACGTTGACAGGGAATCATTACCGTAAACGATGTCCCTTGACCTGAAGTGCTCTTGACCTTCATCTGCCCCTGATGCGCCTCAACAATTTTGTGGACGATAGCCAACCCCAATCCTGTCCCGGTTTTCTTGGTCGTAAAGTACGGGTCAAAAATCTTATCAAGCTGCTCGTAATGGATCCCCCGTCCCGTGTCGCTCACAGTGATGTGCACATATTGATTGTCATCAACAGCAGTACGCACGGTCAAGGTGCCGCTGTCCTCCATCGCCTGAAGAGCGTTAAGGTAGAGGTTGAGCAGGCACTGAGCCATTCGGTCCGGGTCAATCCAGACCGGACAGATGTCATCTACGGTTTGCAAATTGATGGTAATGTTTTGATTTGTCGCATCCTGCTGTATCAGTTGGAGGGATTGGGAAACAAGGCTTGCCAGATCGGTGGATTTACACTTCAAATCGGTGGGGCGAGCAAAGTCCAGTAGTTCTGTGATCACCCGGTTTAACCTATCCACTTCCTGGACCATCACTGCAGCGGCTTCTTGGGAATCACTTCCGTCTTCGAATTGACTGGCGAAAAAGGAGGCTAACCCTTTGATTGAACTCAGGGGATTTCGGATTTCGTGGGCCACACCGGCGGCCATTCCGCCCAAGGCGGCCAATTTCTCGTGGCGACGGACTTCGCTCTGTAAACGACGCACTTCACCTAAATCTCTCAGTATCAGTACCTGTCCAACAAAATCACCAATCTCATTAATTATTCGGGCAGCGCTAACGCTAATCGGTATAGTACGGCCACCGGTAAAAGTGCATTCCATTTCCTGCTCAGTAATACTCTCCCCCCGGTTTAGTGGTTCTTGAAGACCGCATAATCCTGTCGGTAAAATCGTGTCCGGCTCTTGGTTCTGTGCGTAAGTCTTATTCAAACCGGTTATTCTTTCAGCGGCTGCATTGAAAAAAGTAATCCTTCCCGAACGATCAGTGGCGATCAAGCCCACCGGCAGATGATTGACCACCTCATCGGCAAAAGCACTGGTGTCCTGCAGAGACTGCTTGGTAATGCGATAGCTGTGCATCCAGAACAATGAAACAAATCCTCCAAATCCCAAGAGAAGCAAGACGACCGACAAAACAATCGTCGTTTGAATATCACTACGGATCGCTTCTTCAAAAGGCGTCGTATCTAACCCTACTATAATCAGTAGCTGTTGGCGCTTTTCTTCAGAAAACCAGTCATCGGGCGGTTCAGATGTCATTCCATGCCGGTTCATCTTTGCCTTCATGTGGCCTATAGCTTGATCAGTATCAGGGGATAGAGGGCGAAAATGACGATGGACCTCGAAGACGCGCTGTTGATTACCCAGGTTTACCAACTCCCAATTCTCTTGTTCATGCGGTCCGAGATGGGCTATTTTACGCCCAGGACTAAAGGGTGAGTTGATCTTAGATTGATCGCTGTGCGCCACTGCCTGACCATTATAATCGATCACCGCCATATAGAGAACATCCGGTAAACGAGCAGTTTCTTCGAGTAATCGCTGTATCTGTTGACCGCCCCACATCATACCCATCATTCCCGTTCTAGCGCCGGCCTCCACGGCACGTATCAGAGCAGCCCCCTTGGCACTCAGAAGTTCTGCCATATTACGTTTTTCACGGTTCGTGTTCTGAACCGTCAGCACCATCACTACAACCAAAAGAATGGCCGTTGAGCCGAATATTATCCAGGGCGATGTTTGCAAGCCAGAACGCAGGCTTTTTGATGTTTGATGGATTCTGGTATTTTTCATTTTTCCCGCTTTATTGATGTATATTAGTCTATTTTGTTAGAAGCTAATACAGGGCGTGTAATTTGTAAACAACCAAGCAATTTTTATGGGTTAGTGTGGGTAAAAATTATATAGATTGAGTCAGCTAAACGGAGGATATTGCTTTGTTTGAAAAATTAGGTTCCCATAAAATCAGAAAGGAAAATCTGAAAATAGTCCCCTTTCTGGATATAAAATTTTTTTTTGGAATATAACACATCATAATGTATCAATCGACATCATAGTACTCAGGTTTCAAGACAATTGACATGTTGTCCCTTTTCTGCCCCTCATGCAACGGGTCATTCGCGAAGACGCGGACCTCACCGGCAAGATACCCCGTGAGGTCACCTGCGCCTGCATCCGGCATTATTGATATGAGAAGGATCATGATCAAAGGCAATCGTATTCTCATCGTGCTCTTCTAAGGCTGTTTTTTGTGAAATCTCTGTCCTTCAACCCAATACCGAACATGTAGTTAGTAAACTCCAGAGAGGTGCTCTTACCTGTTTGATGATTAACCATGTACAGGACGTCCGGGCGCCAGAATTTGTTTTTGTATTTCCTGAAATCCTTTGATGTAAGTGTCTTTAACAGGGCGTTCTTCCGGTCATAGAATTCTACCATCAGTTCTCTGTACTCAGCCTTGTCAATCCAGGCGATCTGTCTGGTATATCCCGAGTTTTTCTTATCAACCGGATAGCGTTCAATAACAAAGCATTCTTTTTCGTCGTATACCTCATTGCGAATCCATTTGTACGTATACTTTTCCACTTCCTGGCTTGCAATATCTTCATAGGCAAATTCACTTCCCATGAATGATCCTGACTTGTTACGTGAACTTATACGTTTGACTCGTTTTAGAGCCGGAAGATAGAGCCACTGATCGTCGTCACCGATCTTGTGAGAGTAGGTCAGAAATGCCGTTCCCCTTATGTCCCT
>JAZFVY010000336.1:0-5390 GCA_036447975.1 Desulfobacterales bacterium | reverse complement strand
AGAACAGCAGGCTGCACCGGCTGCACCTGAAAAAAGTTCTAAACCAAAGCCGGAAACCTCACAGCCTGCAAAACCTGCTCAAACAGAATAAAATTATCAATATTAATACATGTGCCGAAGTGGTGGAATTTGGTAGACACGCTATCTTGAGGGGGTAGTGGGCAACTCCCGTGCCGGTTCAAGTCCGGCCTTCGGCACCATTTTTAGCTGTTAATTACAAGGGGTTATGAATTTTCATGGCCCTTTTTTTGTTGATCAGATGTTGATCAGCGCGATTTGTATTCATGAATATATTTTCAATAAGATACAAATTTTATGTCCTCTAAAAACGGTTTTTTTATTTCACAACCCGGTCAAAAATATTCTTGAAAAACTTTATCAATTTAGATGATAACTTGGGGGCTCCTGATGGGGTCTCTGTTTTAACTTCGCCTGTTATATTGAATATTTTTTCAAGAACGCGTCATTTAAGAATTCTCAGATTGAGGAGCCGGGTTGACAGGAGTTTTCACCCGGTCTACCCGTCGAGAACCCATTTCTTTATCATCTTAAAGACAAGCTCCCTTTTGATCGGTTTTGTAGTATAGTCGTCCATACCTGCTTTAAGACACTTTTCCCTGTCACCTTTCATGGCATTGGCAGTCATGGCAACGATTGGAATGGTGTCAAATCCTTTTTTCCTGATTGCTTTTGTCGCTTCTATTCCATCCATGTTCGGCATTTGAATGTCCATGAAAATCAAGTCGAAATCCTCAGGAGATTGCGTGTATTTATTAACTGCCTCCTCCCCGTCACCGGCCACCTCCATTTGATACCCTGCCTTGGTCAGCATCAGCTTCGCCAGCCTCTGGTTGTCAACATTATCCTCTGCCAAAAGAATACGCACAGAATGTTTCCTTTCCTCCTGAACTGAATATTGGGTCATAATTTTCTGTTTTGCAACTTCACCCTTTGCCCCTCCATCTTTTCTCTCTCCCATAATTCTCACCAACATCTGAAATAGCTTTTTTCTGCGAATCGGCTTGCTCAAGAAACCGTCAAATCCGGCCTCTTCACATTTTTGGGCATCCCTGTCCATTAAAGAAGATAGAGCAATCAGAGGAAGATTTGGGAATTTGTATCTGGGGTCGCGGATATGTTTTGCTACATCATACCCACTGAAGCCGGGCATCTGGATATCAATGAGGCAAAGATCAAACGGATTCTTAACCTCCAGGGCCTCTTGCAACGTTGGCACAACGTCCTGACCATTTTTTAGAACAACTACACCCATGTCGACCGACTCTAAAATATGCGTTAGAATATCCAGGTTGTTCTGGTTATCATCAACAATAAGTGCCTTCCTACCAGAGAGTGACACCGGATCAAACCGTCTAACTTCTTTAACTTCAGCCTTTTCTAACCACGCAGTAAAGTGAAAGATACTCCCTTTATTAACTTCACTTTCTGCCCAGACATCACCATCCATAAGATTTGCTATCTGCCTGCATATGGATAGGCCCAAACCGGTACCGCCATACTCTCTTGTGGTTGAACCATCGACCTGCTGAAATTGATCGAATATGATGGACAATTTGTCTTTGGGGATACCGATGCCCGTGTCCCTGATTTTGGCATGCAGTTTTACCCGGTTATCGCTTTCCTCCTCAATGTCAAGGGAGATCTCAATCTCTCCGGACTCGGTACACTTGGAAGCATTGCCCATCAGGTTGACCAGCACTTGTCGAAACCGTGTCGGATCTCCCTTTACATATGAAGGGGTCTCATCTCCGATTTGGCAGAGGATCTCAACCGGTTTTGATCCAATCCTGGGGCGGATCAGATCGCAGACCTCAAAGGTAAGCAGTTCAGGGTTAAAGTCAATCTTTTCAAAATCCAGCTCTTTTGCCTCGATTTTGGATAAATCGAGGATATCGTCGATCAAAGAGATCAAACTCTCTCCGCTGCGTTTAACCGTTTTTGCATACTCCATCTGCTCTTCATTTAAAGGGGTGTCAAGTAAAACTTCGGTAAAACCTACGACCGAATTCATCGGGGTGCGGATCTCGTGGCTCATGTTGGCTAAAAACTCGCTCTTAGCAATATTTGCTGCCTCTGCTTTAACCCTTGCTTCCCGTATTTCTTCCTCAGCCTGAATGCGATCTGATATGTCGTTTACCATAAAAAGTAAGCGCCCTGTTGAAAGAGAGACAAGATAACAATCAAGTTGGACAGTCTTCCCGAAGGTTGATTCAACAATAAGTTCATGCCGTTTTCTTTTGTTTTCCTTTATAGCACTCTTTGCTTTATCTAATGTGCCAGATATTTTCCATGATTCAATTTCGTTATAGTTCTGCTGAAGGACTTGCTCCTGTGTAGCCCCGATCATCTCCGCAAGCGAATCATTTGCTAAAACACATTGTCCGGTCTCATCATAAATTGATATTCCAACTGGTGAGGTCTCAATCACAGAACGCATTAGCTCCTCACTCTTAAGCAGCTCCGCCTCTACCCGTTTGCGTTCGTTAAATTCTCTATTGAGATCTTCTATCGATGTGGTTGTCTCCTTTAAATCGTCTGTCATCTTATCAAACGATTTTGAAAGCTGGCCTATTTCATCATTTGTGTCTATTCCGATTTTATATTCCAGATTCCCCGCGGCTATTATCTCAGTTCCTTTTTGCAACTCAGATAATGGCTCTACGATGGCTCTTGAGACAAAAGTACCGATTATCCATGCCACCAATGGGATACCGATCAATAATAAAACAAATAATAGTTGTATCAAGCGCAAAGGCGCAAACGCCTCTTTTACATCAATTTCTGCCAGAAGAGCCCACTGCATTTCCGGAATGGGAGAATCTGTTCCTAAAACTCTAACCCCTCTGTAATCTTCAAATATTTTCATATCTTCTTTTTGATCTATATTATTAAATTCACGAGCACGCAAACCATATTTTTCAATATCCTGAAGGCTTTCTCTTGAATTTACAGTGTCAACCTTCTGTTTAAAAATTACATCTTTATTAAATCTTGAAGGGCTGATCATATAATAATCTTTATTCACCAAATAGATCTCTCCTGTTTCGCCCAGTCCGGTTCTATCTAATGTAATGTTAAATAGATTTTCTGTTCTTATATCCGCAATAAGAACTCCTAAGTATTCTCCATTCAATAAAATTGGTGTTGTTATGTCCATACAAGCTACCATTTCTCCTAAACTTTCGGAAATATGCATATCTTTAATGTAAGTGTAAACCTCCTCTTTTGTTTTTGAGTAAGCCCGATAATCACTACGATCAGAGAACACAGATGCTTTATCCACAGATGTGGCCACAACACCTTTTTTGTCCAAAATGGTAACTTCATATATATCGTTGCCGGTCTTTATCAGAGCATTTAATCTTCTATTCACGTTCTCAAGCTTTTTACTATATTCTGGATCTTCTTTGCTCATACTTAAGATTTGTAGAAAAAGATCATCTGATGCTAATAAACTAATAGCAATTTTTTGATCCATCAAGTATGATTCTATATGATTTGCCCGTGATTCAACGGCTGTATTTAAATGATTAAATATATTTTTTTCCATTTTGCTTTTGACGTTTGTGTAAACAATAAATACTAAAACAGTTGTAAGTATTGCGTTCGCTATTATAAAAGAATGGCTTATTTTCTTGGCAATCTTCATCTTCCTCCCTCCGCTATTTCTAATACTTAAAGTCCCAAGTTGAAACCTTTGAAAAAAGTGCTTTTATACCTAAGAACTTTATGCAAAGCGAATGCCAAAGGAAATAAATTGTGAATAAATACAATTAGCTTGTATTTTCAACCGGTTCGATAAAAAGGTGTCTTACCGTAATGGTTGGAAGGTAGTCATTTTTACAGATGTGTAATTGACAGGTGTGTAAAATTTGCGAACACCCAGGGGGAGGCCTGAAGGCATGGCGACATTCCAGTCGGTCTTGCTTACGGCATCAAGGATGAATCAGATCTATGATGTTGTGCTTTCTTATATTAGACTTTGGCTTCAGGATGCTTGAGCAATTCAATCCAAAATTCGGCGCCTTTGCCGACCTCGGATTCAACCCAGACTCTGCCCCCAAGGTCCTCAATAATCTTCTTTACTATGGCGAGGCCAACTCCGGTTCCCTCTGTTTTGTTTCTTGCGTCCATTCTTTGGAATATCTGAAAAATTTTCTCATGATATTGGGGATCGATCCCTATGCCGTTGTCCTTAACGCATATCTGCATATGGGATTTACCCTTCTTGTAACAGATGAGTTCAATTTTCCGATCTTCAGTGTTGCCCATAAATTTCACGGCATTACTCAATAGATTGTCCATCACTACGCCGACTTGCTCCCGGTCGGCGTGGATAACACAGCTTTCCTTAGCCGTAATTTCAAGCTTGATGTTTTCCTCCTTTAACCTCTTCTCATATGCCAGAGCTAATTTACCAAACAACTCTTTGACTTTTATTTCGACAGGAAAACCAACAATCCGACCGACTTGCGAAAGCTCCAGTAGATCAACAATCAATCTCTCCATATGATTTACATTGAAAATGATTCTCTCAATAATGTGCTTGCTGTTCTTAGTCAGTCTGTCTTTATTCTCATCTACAAGGGCGGTAATGAAACCATTCAAAGAAATGAGCGGGCTCTTCAGGTCGTGAGAAACCGTGTGGACAAAACTCTCAAGCTCCTCGTTTTTTTTCAGTATCTCCTCCTCCAATCGCTTGCGCTCGGTGATGTCATGCCAAATACATAGCACGTAACGTTTTCCAGTAAAGGAGACTTTTTTGATTTTCATTAAGAAATCATAGATTTCACCGTTCTTCCCCACGAGCTTTGTCTCAAATGTATCCCCTTTTTCCCACATGGTCTTTCGAGCATGTTCGTCGATCTCCTTACGAGATTCTACAACTTCAAGATCTTCTATTTTGAGATCTTGGAATTCCTCACGGGTGAAGCCGAGTTTTTGGTGGGCCATTTCATTGAAATCAACCAACGCTTTTGTCTCAAAATCCACAATGACAATTGAATCCGGTGACTGCTTGAACAAAACGAGATATCTTTCTAACCACTCTTCAAACATCTTCTCAGCTAGTTTGAGTTTCGTTATATCAAAAAAGACGCCGCTAATATATTTAACCTCTCCTTTGTTATCAAAAACCAACTGTCCCCTATCTTCTATCCAAGATATGTCCCCAGCCTTGGTTTTGATTCTATATTCCCTTTCATAAAAATTGCCTGTTTTAATGGCCTTAATAAATTCTATCTTTAGATTATCAATATCTTCTTTAACAATAATATCGATCCATTTCATTTTCTGAGAATTAAATTCATCAACACTATAACCTGTTAATGATTCAATCTTGTTATCAAAAAACTCAACTGACCAATCTA
>JAZFVY010000335.1:0-7980 GCA_036447975.1 Desulfobacterales bacterium | reverse complement strand
GAGGAGTCTGTTTCTTGTCCCAGGGGCATCCGTTTTCCCCTCTTAATATTTCAATCAATTCGATTATGGCATCGATTTCCAATTTGATTCGCCTCCACATTGCCAGCCTCGCCTGAACGAAATTTGGCGGTCAGGTTAGAAATTATGGTTCTTCTCCCATTTAGTTGGAGAAGAGGGTCCAAGGATTGAACTCTCTGGAACCACACCGACTCACTTGACTTGCCTTAATTAGCTACAACTAATCGGGAGATGATCCGAAATTATAAAACCTATTGGTCTACTTTTTTTCTTCCAGACTTTTTTTGATTCAGTTATTTTGGTAATAAAAGCATGTTTCATATTTTTGGGAACGACTTTGACCATCTTTTCAGCGACCAATGCCACATGGGGAGAAAGAAGTGAATCTTTGATAACAGGCGCGCCCTTGGGGAGAAAAGCGGTGAGGGTAATCAATAGAACCGAGGCAATCATTATCCCTTTCACGGTGCTGAATCCCGCCCCGCAAATACGATCAACCCAACCTAAAAATGCTATGTTAAGTATATAATGGATGATTATACCCAGGATGCTGATAATAATGAAAACAAAACAAAATATGACCATAAAACTCAATATGTTAAGGTATCCGGTGTTGGCAATCCATCTTGATAAGGGTTTTGCAAGCACCATGTAGTAGGTATAAGCGGCATAGAAGCCCCCGAGTACGCCTATTAGGGAAAACAATTCCTTTACAAGTCCTCTGAAAATGCCCCTTATCACGCAATAACATAAAATAACTACAACTATAATATCAAATAAATTCATGGCACACCGTCATAAAACCGCCTGTTGATGCTGTGGCAGAAAGAAATAACAAAATTGTTTTGAAAAAAATATAAAAATACAAATGAAATCAAAAATCAAAATTTATATTTAATTTCAGGTACTCAAACTAACAAAACCTGAATTTTGAGTCAAGGTGTTTTTCTTTTTCGCTTTTACACTAAATTGTAGTTTGCAATCTTTTAAAAAGTTATGATATGGATAATTTTCTAATCAAATATTGATGAACTCGTAAAAAGTCCGATTTAGACGGTTTCGTAAAAAGTTCAAATTCAAGGCGTGCAAATTTTGTAATTATGAAGCGTACTTATCGTACGTTGAATGATTACGAAATGCAGCACAACGCAGAAGTTGGGCTTTTTACGAAACCGTCAATATTGGCCGGCTCAATCCAACAATATGGGTAAAATTTCCGAAAATAATCAATCCAGGTTAACTTTTTCTGACATAGAACTGGCAAGGCAGCTTTTCGGCGAATTTAACAGCAACCTTCAAAGAATTGCGGACGCATTAGATGTATCAATTAATGCCAGAGGTAACACGGTATTTATTCAGGGAGATAGTATTGCATCAAGCCTGGCGAAAAACATACTCAATCAACTTTACGGCCTGTTAGAAAATAGTTATCCCATTTATCCCAACGATGTCGATTATGCCGTCAGGATTCTGAGCGAAGATGACCGCATTAAGCTCAAAGACATTTTTTTGGATACGGTCTACGTTACCTCGAAAAAGCGCTCTGTAATTCCTAAAAGCCGTGCCCAAAAAGAATATATAGACGCCATCCGCAGCTCTGATATGGTTTTCGGGATCGGGCCTGCAGGAACAGGTAAAACGTATCTTGCCATGGCCATGGCGGTTGCGGCACTTTCAAAAAGTGAGGTTGACCGGATAATTCTCACCAGACCGGCGGTGGAAGCGGGTGAAGCGCTCGGTTTTTTACCCGGAGATCTTGCGGAAAAGGTTGATCCGTATTTAAGACCCCTTTACGACGCACTTCACGATATGATGCGCTTCGAAAAAGTGTCGAACCTGACAGATCAAGGTGTTATAGAAGTTGCGCCCCTTGCTTTCATGCGTGGCCGAACCTTAAACGATTCTTTCATTATTTTAGATGAAGCCCAAAACACCACTTCTGAACAGATGAAGATGTTCCTGACCAGGCTTGGATTCAATTCCAAAGCGGTCATCACGGGTGATATTACCCAGATTGACCTTCCTGTTGATAAGCCTTCGGGCCTTGTTGAAGCCAAGAACATCTTACAAGGAATAGAAGGAATAAAGATCGTCTTTTTTTCAAAAAAAGATGTTGTACGGCATGGATTGGTACAGGAAATTATCAAAGCATATGAAGATCTGGATGCCAGTAAAAATAAATAGTATCGAATTTAACATTCTGGTTTTCAAAGGATTTTCAGGTATAAATAAATATTTTCAATCATCATAATAAATAATTTAATAGTACTTGTTCAAAACCTATAACCCATAACTTGTAATGAATATCGAAAAAAGCAAAATATCCTTAGCTGAGCTCTTTGGCGCCAGCAACTATGTTCGCTGGGGCATTCTAATAAGTGTTTCCATAATTTTCACCATTTTACTTTATCCGAATCTTGTTATTAAAGAACAAACTTACAGAGTTGGGGATGTTGCCAGGGGGAATATCAAGGCCACAAAAGAATTTTTATTAGAAGACAAGGAAGCCACAGAAGCCAAACGCAGGCAGGCGGTGGAAAAAGTTTTGACGGTTTACGATTATGATGCAACCCTCGTCGACAAAATAAACCAACAGGTGAAATCAGCCTTTGATGAGCTTCGTACTGTTATTGATGCTGAAAAAAAACAAAGTAAAAATGCATCAAATCATTCCAAGACCGCTTCAACCGGTAACATAAAGAAAAAAACATCCCTTAACTACCTTATCTGGCAAAAAAAGGAGGACTTTGATAAGAAAATCGGCATTTCTGTCAGCGACGGTGCATATAAGATCTTAGAAAAGGAAGCCTTTTCACTTGACGTGTCAAACATTGTCTTCAGGATTTTAACAAAAATATTGAATAACGGTGTTGTTACAAACAAAGAACTGCTTCTCAGAGAAACCCATAAAGGGATAATTTTAAGGGATATCGCAACAAAAACAGAAAAAGTTGTTCACAAATTAAAGCAATATTACGGTCTCGACCAGGCCAAAACCATGGTCAGAATTGTCGGCCAACCCCTCCTCAAAAATCATAATTATACCTTGCGAAACATGGTTGTGGATTTTACACAAAGACTCATCCAGCCCAATATAACCCTTAACAAAAGTGAATCCGAGGAACGGAAAAAAAAGACTGCTGAAGGAATCAAGCCGGTATTAAACAAAATAAAGGCTGGAGAAATGATCTTACGCGAGGGTGAAAGGGTTACCGAAGCCCAACTTCTAAAACTAAAAGCCTCTCCTGTACGGAAAAAAAAGGAACAAATATTGGTAAGTTGGGTCGGAGCTGCACTGATAATCCTGTGCATCCTAATGACGGCATATATCCTCCATATTCACCATCAAAGCCAATCTGCCCTCAAAAACAACAAGAACCTCCTATTTTTCGCCACAATTCTCATAACCTTTTTTTTCATTGCCAGATTATCAGCATCTTTTGCTGAATCCATGACACATTATTCACATTTTCCCATATCACCCTCATCAGTCTCTTATGGTATTCCTCTTGCCTCAGGTGCCATGACCATATGCCTTTTTGTAGGCCTTGAATTTGCCATTCCCATGGCCATGTTAATAGCAATCGGTGCGGCTATCATATTTCAAAACAGATTTGATATTTTCATCTACTTCCTGCTGAACAGCTCAATGGCAGCATACTGGATGCAGAATTGTAGGGAACGCAAAGTATTCATAAAGGCAGGCGTAAAACTCGGATTCCTGAATGTGATACTTGCAACGGCAATCGATGCTTATATTGGAGAATTTTCCGGTTCCAAACCACTTTGGGACTGGGCCTTTGCTTTTATGGGGGGTGTCGGAGCAGGAATCGTTACAGCAGGCATCGCACCGCTTGTGGAAATTGCCTTTGACTACACGACAGATATCAAACTTCTTGAGCTTGCAAACCTCGATCAACCTATTCTCAAGAGACTTATGATAGAAGCTCCCGGAACGTATCATCATTCTGTCATTGTCGGCACCATGGTTGAAGCTGCGGCATCTGAAATCGGAGCCAACCCTTTGCTTGCCAAGGTTTGTGGTTATTATCACGACATTGGCAAAATAAATAAACCGCTGTATTTTATCGAAAACCAAGCCAACGGCATTAATAAACACGACAAGCTTGCACCTTCCATGTCAAGCCTTATACTGATCTCCCACATCAAAGACGGTGTTGAGATCGCCAAGAAAAACAAACTCGAGAAGGTCATCGCCGACACCATAAGACAATCCCACGGAACAAGCCTTATAAGATATT
Organism: Desulfobacterales bacterium; assembly: GCA_036447975.1. Taxonomy (GTDB): domain Bacteria; phylum Desulfobacterota; class Desulfobacteria; order Desulfobacterales; family UBA11574; genus JAUVVL01. The sequence continues at coordinate 3,700 of JAZFVY010000335.1, read as the reverse complement.
TTTATGAAAAAGCAAAACAGCTTAGAGGTGAAGATGCAGTGAATATTGACGACTTCAGGTATCCCGGTCCAAAGCCTCAAACAAGAGAAGCTAGCCTTGTCATGTTGGCAGACGTGGTTGAAGCAGCATCAAGGACCCTTGCTAATCCAACACCATCCAGAATACAGGGACTTGTCCAAAATCTGATAAACAATATATTTTCAGATGGCCAGCTTGAAGATTGTGAACTGACCTTAAAAGATCTGCATAATATTGCAAAAAGCTTTAATAAAATATTAGATGGAATACACCATCACCGCATTGAATATCCTGAAACACCTCTATTAAGCAACGGAAAGGTTAAAGATGGAAGTCCTGATAGACAACAGGCAAAACAAACACGCGATAGCTCTAAAAGAGATACGGCAAAAGGCAAAAGCCATCTTAAACGCCTTGGACTGTCCTGAAGGAGAACTTTCCATCCTGCTCGTTGACGATGCACAAATAGAGGTGTTGAATAGAGAATATCTCAATCGATACGGCCCAACAAATGTTATTGCCTTTCCTATGCGCGCAGGCCGATTTTCAAATATTGCCCCCCACCTTCTCGGCGACGTGGTTATTTCCGTTGAAACTGCCGTAAAAGAGGCAAAAAGTGCAGGCATCAGCATGGAAGAACGTTTTACTCAACTTTTGGTGCACGGTATTCTTCATCTGCTGGGTTATGATCATGAAAAGACCGAGCAAGAAGCTCAAAAGATGGAAAAAAAGAGTAATGAAATATTGAAGTTGATGTAATATTAAATGGTTAAGGAATAGTGGAATAATCACTCAATTCTATTTTAATATTTGGAGGTTCACTGATGGCTGGATTATCTGTAAAGGTTGACCACGTTGCGACATTAAGAGAGGTCAGGAAGATCAGCTACCCTGATCCTGTGGCAGCAGCAGTACTGGCGGAATTGGCCGGGGCGGATGGTATTGTGGTTCACTTGAGGGAAGATAGACGTCACATCCATGACCGTGACGTCAGGATTTTGCGACAGATTGTTCAGACCAAGCTTATTCTGGAAATGGCTTCAAGCCATGAAATGGTCGGGATTGCTCTGGATATACAGCCCGATCTCGTCACACTGGTACCGGAACAACGTGAAGAACTTACAACTGAAGGTGGACTTGATCTTATTACGCAAAATAACGCTATAGCTGAAACTGTCGACACATTGCAAAATAGCGGTATCCCCGTATGTATCTTCATCGATCCTAATCTCGATCAGATAAAGCTGGCCCACAAGATAAATGCGACCATGGTTGAAATCAATACCGGAACATTCTGCGAAGCAAAAACACTAAAGAAACGAAATCGGGCTTTTTCAAATATTGTGGACACCGTCAAATTCGCACACAAGCTGAAGATCGGCGTCAATGCCAGCCATGGATTGTGTTATAATACTATAACGGCTTTTAAGAAACTCTATGAAATCGAGGAATTCAGTATCGGGCACAGTATAGTCTCGAAAGCGGTCCTTGTGGGTATGGAAAGGGCTGTGAAGGAGATGAAAACTCTCATCAATGAACTGTAGCCCCGTGTATCAGAAGTCCTGCATCTTGGAATGACGAGATGACCGGACGAAAAGATTGGAACAGCGCATGTATCTTGTAACCTCAAGTGAAATGCAGAATATGGATCGTCAGGCCATAGAATCGTTTGGTCTGCCCGGCATGGTTCTTATGGAAAATGCAGGCCGGGGAGCAACACAATTTTTATTGGAACAATTTAATGGCCTTGAAAATAAAAGAATTGGCATTGTCGCCGGCCGTGGAAACAACGGCGGAGACGGCTTTGTCATGGCCCGTTATCTTTCTCAAAAAGGGATCAGGGTAACCGTATATCTCCTGTCACAAAGCACCAAGGTCAGCGGAGATGCCGCCACAAACCTTGCACTCCTGGCTCCTCTGGACGTTCCTGTTATTGAAATCCCGGACCAAGAATCTTTTTCAGCACATAAAACCGCCATGCTCCATCACGATATATGGATAGACGCAATCCTTGGAACCGGCCTGAAATCGAATGTAAAAGGGTTTTTCAAGAAAGTTATTGATTTTATTAACAATTCAAAAAAACCGGTCTTTGCGGTGGACATACCATCCGGCCTTAATTCAGATACGGGTCAACCATGCGGCACCTGTATCCGTGCCCATGCCACAGCTACATTTGCATTTGCCAAAACAGGGCATATCCTCTTTCCAGGTGCTGAATACACCGGAAATCTTGAAATCGTTGATATCGGTATACCTGGGCACATCGCAGATAACGTGAAACCTTTGCAATATCTTCTGACACCGGACTTGATACGCACTCTTTTAAAACCCAGGTCTCCTGATGCCCATAAGGGCAATACCGGACATCTCCTGGTCATTGCAGGTTCACCCGGCAAAACCGGAGCCGCTGCAATGACAGCCATATCAGCCATGCGGGCCGGCGCCGGACTTGTTACCCTTGGAATCCCCGAGAGTTTAAACAACATTCTGGAAGTCCAGGTTATTGAAGCCATGACCCACCCTCTTCCCGAATCCCGCGATGGTATTCTGAATGAGTCATCATTCAATACGATTATGGATTTACTCTCCGACAAAAAGTGCCTTACCATTGGACCCGGCCTTGGAACAGCGATTGAAACCAAAACTCTTGTTCATCGCATCATTCAAGAAAGTACGAAACCGATTGTCATCGATGCCGATGGGTTAAACAGCCTGATCGGTCATACCGAAATACTGAAAAATCTCAATGTGCAGGTCATTTTGACACCTCATCCCGGAGAGATGGCAAGGCTTCTGAATACAACTGTCGGTGATGTTCAGAAAGACCGAATACTATGCTCCCGCAATTTTGCAAAAAAATTCAATACACATGTTGTGCTGAAAGGAGCCGGCACCGTCATTGCCCATCCGGATGGAAGAGCCTTCATCAATCCCACCGGCAATCCCGGAATGGCATCCGGCGGCATGGGAGATGTACTGACCGGAGTCATAGCAGGCTTCATTACCCAGGGTTATTCACCTGAATCGGCCGCCCATGCGGGAGTCTATCTGCACGGTGCCGCTGCCGATTTGCTGAAAGAAAAAAGCGGACCTTTCGGTTTTCTGGCGACCGAAGTAATGAATGCCATACCTGAACAGATCAAAAAGCTGGTAGATAAAAACTGAAAAAAGAGCTTCAGGTATGATTAAATGGCGTGATTTATCAGTATAAATTTAATGATACCTGAAGCGGAAATATTTTTATAAAGCTAAAGTGTTACCCTCTTTTAAATTTCACATAACAACCCATTCTGTTGATGAAACCAAGAAGCTTGGTGAAAAGTTAGGTGAATGGCTAAATGCCGGAACCGTAATCGCCTTGACCGGTGACCTCGGAAGCGGCAAAACTTCCTTTGTCCAGGGACTTGCCGGAGGCCTTGATGTTCCTGATGTTTACTACATAACCAGCCCTTCTTACACCTTGATAAATGAATATCCGGGCCGACACCCTCTGTTCCATGTCGATCTTTATCGTATCGAAGACCCCGTCGATTTTGAAGATATCGGTCTTTACGAGATATTCGACGATAACTGCGTAGTGGCTATCGAATGGGCAGACAGAATCCAAAAAGAGCTTCTGCATGACCATGTGATCGTCAACTTTGAAATATATGATGACGAATCACGAAAAATCTGCTTT
>JAZFVY010000334.1:0-2872 GCA_036447975.1 Desulfobacterales bacterium | reverse complement strand
TTAATCCTGATGTTTTCGTTCCGAGCCTTGCAACTTTTCCGTAACTATCTCGTACTGCCTCCCTAATCTCTTCTTTGTCTCTTGTTTTCATTTTGATCTCCTTTTTGATGAATGCTTTTATGTGCATATGCACTCAAGTGCATATTTTTGACTAAAAAAAACCGCCGGGCCGTTTACTGTTTGCAGGAAGGACAGCATTCATCCATGCACTTTTTTATTTTTTCCGTAATATTTACCAGCTTGTCGAGAAAAACCTGGCTGTTGATTTCGTAAAACATGTGTCGGCTTTCCTTTTCACATTCCAAAATTCCGACCTCGTGCATAAGATTCAGATGCCTTGATATAACCGACCGGTCCTGGGGCAGATGCTCGGCGATCGTTCCGATATCTGCGCGCCCGTTGAGCATAATGAGCTTTAAGATCTGAACTCGAACCGGTTCGCTCAGGGTTTTAAAAAATTTTGAATCCAAAACGTCAACCAGTTCTTCTGCGATTTTCATTTGTCTGTGGGTCAGTGTTGTTTCCATGCTTGTACATTAATGCACACAAATGCACATGTCAAGAAAAAATATCACTTTTTTCTGTTTTTTTTCAGTACCAATTAGAATATTGCAATCGACTGGTATAAATTAATAATTTAAAATTCAGCCAGTTAGCTTCCTAAAACATATCTTTTATGATGCCCACGGCATTCAAGTCCCTAACCTCACCCATACCAGGGCTTCTCATCCATTTCCACCTGTAATCCATACAACAATTTGTTGAACCCGCTAAACAAATCAACAACTGCCATTAATTCGAGAACACCTTCATCATCCAGTCCTAACTTCCGCACCGCAGAAGTATGAACTTCAAGTCAGTATTCGCATCCCATCGTGGCGGATACTGCCACCGCGATGATTTCCTTTGTTAGATTGTCAAGTTTGCCTGATTTGTCGTGCATAATCGCTTTGGTTTTGTTCCAGGTCGTCTCTAAATAATCAGGCTTGTGAGCCATAATCTTATACATATTGGGAACAAAATCAATTCCAAGCGATTCTTTGATATCGTCGTAGATCTTTTTGGTTTTACCTGTTGCTTCGTCTTCGTTAATCATCTTGATAGACGCCATATTGATCCTCCTAACTTACTTTTTTTGAGGTATATGAGTAATAATGCTTGTCCAAAACATATCATAATATTTGGTTAAAACCAGAACGACAGGTTTATCAAACATGGTCATTTCATCTCTTGCAATCAAAAGTATCTATCGAACATTGCCCGCCAGATCCTATGGTGACCAGAAAGTACGCTTTTTCCCGAGCTGAGTTACGGCTTCGAGAAACGAATCCATATATAGACCACTGGAAAAATAATTCGGGTCCAGACGCTTAGTAAAATGCTTGACAGAGAACAAATCAACCAGGTCATGCAAGGCCTTTCGTCCCTCCTCCATGGAGAGACTCAACTCAGCGGCGATCTCCGTATAGTGAGGAGCCTGTCCGGATTCTGCCATTCGTTTCATGATGATATTAAAGGTTTTGTCCAACATGCTAGTTTCGCTCATAACCGTTTCGGTCCTTGTGTTTGTCTAAATTGTGCGAAGTTGTCGACAGTGACTCTTATCTCGACCAGCAAACTGCCAGTCGGGTATTAGACCCCTCATGTACCTCCGTGGCCGACTGTGACCTCCCCACCGACCACTATGACAGGTTGGTCGCGTCTCCCACCCGAGTGCTCAAGCATCCTGGGCATTTCCTCGGGGTTTGTTGTTACGTTCACATACTCTACCTCGGAGCCCTTTTTGGCAAAGTCCTCACGTGCCGCCTTGGTATACGGACAGGTGTTTGTTCCAAAGATTAAAACCTTCTCATTCATTAGCGCCTCCTTTCATCTATAATTTCTCACGAGCAGTATTTACTGCCGCCTGAGCTTATTACACATTTAGGAAGGTTTTTTAGATATTATAGATACCGGTTTTCGGTCACAGGCAAGGACATTTTGCTCGCTGTGGTAAAAATCGCACCCGTCATTAAGTACTGCCTTAAGTTTGGCTCTGGCGCGGTGGAGCCTTATCTTTACAGTATCAAGCGAAATCTGAAGGATATCGGCTATCTCCGTGTTTTTAAATCCCTCAAGTTCGCTAAGTAAAATAACTGTTTTATAGTCAGATGGAAGCTTGTCGATAAACTCCCTTACACATTCGCTCATCTCTTTGCGTATGAATGTCTGGTCGGTGAGAGTTTTCTTATGACCGAGCCAGACATTCCTATCCTCAACCCCTATGGCATCTTCAAGGCTGGTGCTCTCAAGTGAACGTTTAAATGACGGAGTCCTCATCCTGTCAATAGCGGAGTTGGTAGCAATACGGTATAACCAGGTAGAAAGCTTTGATTCACCCTTAAAATTCCTTAGACTTCGGTTCACCTTCTCAAACACTTCCTGTGCTATGTCCTCAGCCTCATGTGGATTGGTCAGTCGGGATAGGTAGTGGAGTATTTTTGGGTAAAATTCTTCGTAAACTTCGTTAAAATCAATCTCCATGTTCATTGATTATCTTCCTTAAGGCTTGGTATAGTTAATTTGCTCGATAAATCATTCTTATTTGGGCACATTTATTAAATTTGTATCTACTACTATGTGGTATACATGTCAATTGTTTAAATAATTATATCACTGCTGTCCGGTGAAGATTTTTGGTTCTTCTCCAATTAAATTGGAGAAGAATCAGATTTTTTAAAAACGTTTTAACAAGCTAAAAATATTATTTAAATTGTTCAAAATTAGGTGTCCGCGATTTGAAATTTAATCATTGTGGACTACCTGCCATTTCCTTCACAAGTGCAGCTCACCGGGAAAAGTGCAAAATTCTGTTGACATAAAGAAAAGCCGT
>JAZFVY010000333.1:0-4395 GCA_036447975.1 Desulfobacterales bacterium | reverse complement strand
CATACTCCTCCTGGTCCAATGAACATGAAAAAGGAAAACAGCTTCTGGGCTATTTTTTGCAAAGGTATCCTGTCCGGCGCTGAATTCCTTACCACATTCGACTCCTTTGAATCCTTTGATAAATTTGTGTACAGCTTTTCCTTCAATGACATCTCCATCGCCGGACTGCCGATCTTAATTGATTGTGAGGTATACGGCATGGGGTTTCCTTTGGCCTGTGATTTTTTAAAGGAGTTGGGATATCGCAATTACGGCAAGCCGGACACCCACACCATCACCATACTGTATGAAATTGGTGTTGCACCCAGTAGAAGCGTTTACGACATATTCAAAACCATGGTGAAGGTGGCAAAGGCCAATGACCAAACGACCGTGATTGTGGATTACATATTGTGGTTGATAGGGTCCGGCAAGTATGTTGGTGAAAATGAGACGATAGTGATGCAAAAACAGGCGTTTATACAGGAAATAAAGCCTAAATTGGAGTGAATGTGACCGGATAAATGAAAATTTGGTATATAGTACGGGATTGCCTTTCAAACCCATGTTAATCGGTGTTTTATCATGTCAAAAATAAAAATAAGAGAAGCACAATATAGCGACAAGCTTGCCATTGTCAATCTGATTAAATCCTTTTTGATCTATGATGGAAGGTTCGCCGGACGATATTATGACAATTATTTTGAGGACAATAGGGTAATGGCTGAAGACCTTGTGTATGTGGCCGAGGTGGAAAAAGAGGTTGTTGGGGTAATAGGATATTGCGAGGATTACTTCTCAAATGATTATTCCTATCATCTTACCTGGTTTGTTGTTGATGAAAAATTCAGGGGGTGGCGGAAAGGTATTGTGGCAAAGAGGTTGTTAAATAAAATTGAAAAAGACCTTAAACAATATAAGATGAAAAAAATATTTGTAAGCACGGAGGACAGGCCAGACAGGTGTCATGTGTTTTATATAAAGCATGGATTTCAGTTTGAGGCCAGGCTTAAGGATTATTACGGCAAGAATGAGGATAAGATTATATTTGGCAAGGAGTTGTAGTGTTGTATATCAGGATTTTTATTAGAGGATAAAGATGATAGGCATTAGGGACATTGGGGTAAACCGTATAATCTATAATCATCTGTCATTGGACGAAGATGCCTTGACAATGGTCGATATTGAGATTTACTTGACTTTGCAATCAAAATTTAGATATCTGTAATTTAGCCGTTGCCAATATATCCGACATACTGGCAAGATATCACAAGTTTTGACAAGCTCGATTTTCATGGGGTTACTCAATTTATCTTATCCAATGCCAGATCTGAGATACTGAATGGATATCACATGCTCGCCTAAAGATATAGTTATAATCGATGGCATAGGGCCTTTAGATAAGAAGGAATAGAAATGTCAAAGCAATATCCAGAGTGTCCTTTGTCTAGACATGATGCTTGTAAGGATTATTATAACCCAAAGTTGTGTGCCATTGTCCGGAAAGATAAGAACTGTCTTCGAGAGCTATCGAAGAATGTAAAGAGGCAAAAGCCCGTAAACACCTGATTCAAGGTAAGGAGAAATGTTAAAGAAAACCACGAGGACGAAGAAGCAACGGAAGAAGAACCAACAAGAATGGCTCAAACGAGAAAAGACTCCATCAAAGAAAAAGAAGGAAGAAGAACCTCCAAAGGTTAAAAGCCCGTAGAGGTTTCAGAAGTAGAGGCTTTGGGAAAAGGAGATAAGGTCTCACTGATTGGATTCGGTACATTTAAGGTGGCTGAAAGGAAGGCTCGAAAAGGCAGAAATCCACAGACGGGGGAAGAGATAGATATCGCAGCAAGTAAAGTGCCGAAATTTGTTGCAGGAAAGGCTTTGAAAGAAGCTGTGAAATAGTTTATTGAAGACTATGATGTCAATTGCCAATCGCTTCGGCATTAATGGAACGTTCATTTCTTACCTTTTAATTGCTATGACAAGTTTCATGTACGTGGGAGGGTGTACATACAACTCCAAAAGTAGCGCAAGAATTAAACCGGATATCATTGAGGATAACAGGCTCAAGCCCAGCGACAACCTTATTCGTCAAGTACCGCGAACAAGAGTGGAGAAGGCGTATACTTTGAGTCTTGCAGCAACTTTGCGGGAACAAGTTTTAACTGTCGGAGATATATGGTTGCTGCAGAAAATGCTAAAAAGCGCTCCGAATAAGGCCCTTCAGCAAATGGTAAATGACAGGGCAGCCGACCTTGCCGGTCATCCTTTCGAGCGCCTGATCAACCCAAGCACGCCCTATGCCAATCTGCCGGAGGACCCCGGAGTTGGTCTCACTCGCTTTTACAACTATCTGCTTGCACCGTTCGGGACACCTAAAAAACGTGCAATTTCATTCATTGATGATTTTTTATCCACCGATGATTCCGGTTATGTGCTTACGCATCAATTTATTGTTTTGAAATGGGCGGAGCAGGCAGGTCTCGAACTTCCGGAACAACTTGAAGTAAAGAGACAGAAATTGCTGGACCAAATTCTTCGGGAACAGCTGGCAGATAAATCCTTTTCCGATTTATATGTGGAGAGGGTTGCGATATTATTATATTTTGGTGACCCAGATGCTTTAGCGGCCGCACAATGGATCAAGACTATTGTGAATGCTCAATTACCAGATGGGAGTTGGGGACTTTATGCCGGACACCTGTCCTATGACGGTCAGTCAATAACCGGCAAACCCGGCATCTCACATACAATTGTTTTGGCGTTACTATCATTAAGGACCTATTTGGATAAGTATTAAATTTAAACAATATCTTAATCCTGATAGTTGAACTGGAAAAGGCAAAAATGAAAAATTTATTGCAAGAATATTTGATAAAATTCAAGAATAACGAATTAAGCATGGATGAAATCAAAGCTTTAAGATTTGCAGAAGAAGGTTCTGATGAGAAAGAAATCTTTTGGGAGCTACAGGAAATCGCAAGGCAAAAAAAAGAGGAAGATGATTTCTTAAGACAAATGAAATATCAATCGAATTTAATGAAGGGAGAGTCATAACATTGACTCGATGGGGGATTGGTCGCGGTAGGAATGCGAGTTACCTCGCACCCCCCGCACAGATCCCGGCGTGCGCTACTAACGCACCGGGCTCCTGCCTCGGGTAATGACGCCATTGGCGTATCCGTCCGAGCGCACTTTGCACGCCTGCCCGACCCTGTGTTCGGAGCCTGTTTTGCTCAGACCGATTCTCCTTGGCCAACCCCCTTCCCTCCATTGTCTCCGCAGCCATATCGGCTTTGTTCGGCAACTTCCCCGGTACTATTGGGTTGTCCGACTTCCCATGCTCGTTCATCATTGGATTACGTCCTTGGACTTGTCAATGCGGCCTTTATTTCCAACCCAAAGGCAAACATGGGATCTCCCGGTTCCCGTGTAAGGTGTTTCCGTACATGCACAAGGTCTCCGACCGCGCAGGGTCCGCATATATCTTGCGATAGCGATATATCCGGTGTTGCCTTCCGTACTGTCCCACAACGTCGGCACCCCAAAATTAAATAGGATTTCGCGGCTCAATACTTGGCCTGTACGTACCCCTGTCAACGCTTCAGCCGTGACATTACTGCCATCGCCGCATGACTCGGGGCCGGTGTGGTTCGCTATACCTTCACCGTATGACTCTTTCATTCACAACACCTTACCGGTTTTGACCGGCGCTCTCGGGACATCCTATAAATAAGTAAATAACTATCTTTTAACCATGATTTATTTACTTATTTATGGGATGTCCCAGATTGCCTTCCCAATAAATCGCGACGCGCTGACATCATGTGATATATAATCTATCTGGTACGGGACTGTTCGACCAAAATGCTGCCACTGTCTCGTACTGGATTACCGGTTGTAAGTAGTTTCTTTTTCGGTTGAAAAATATATGTTGTGGCTGGTTTTATCTTTTGCAAATAGTTGGTTTCCTTATAATCTTCAAACCTGATGGTGAGTGGATGGTAATCTGCTCGAGGTACATAGAAGCGTACGCATCCTTGTTTATTGGTTTTGAAACAACCCAGTCCCACAAGAACGACTTCTCCACCACAAATCGGATTTCCCTGTTGGTCAAGGACCTTAATCAAGCTTAAACGTTGCGACGGAAGGTATTTGGCAATCAACTGCCTGAGTTTCCCGGCGTTATTAGGTGCCGGCATTTCAGCCACTTGTGTCAGCACATCCTCTTCATAATCCCCAGGTTTTTTAGGGGTCTTCCAATTTTCCCCATATTTTAGACGCAGGTATTCCTCGGGTGGATTCGGCACAAGGAAAGTCTCTTTGAGAAAGGTTATTTCCTTTAATGCCGTAAACAGACTAAGGGGGGTTTTTAGGAAGGGGAATTGGATTATGTAATCATCAACGACCTTAAAGCAC
>JAZFVY010000332.1:0-6078 GCA_036447975.1 Desulfobacterales bacterium | reverse complement strand
TTGGAGAAGAGGGTCCAAGGATTCCAGGGGTCAAGGATTCAAGTGTTTGTTGTATAAAGATTTTATCAGTGCTTTTAACATTCTTGCAATTTCTGCTATGTCTTTTTTTGCTGTACCCAACTCACCTTTTTCAATAAAGCCTAAATCCCCTGACATGCCTTGAATAGTTCAGGTATCGGGGGGTTTTATCGAAAATTTGTCCTTAATTAAGCGTAATGGGTGATCAGATGTAAAAGTGGTGTGTGCGAGTCCACACGATTTGGAATCTGATTACCCATGGAGCGGCCTTAAAGACAAAAACTCCCTAACCCCTGAATTAGCTACAACTAATAGGGAGATGATCCTTTATATTTATCCCCGCCGAGTGGCTTTTGAAAATAATTTGCGAAAGTAAAATTTGAAAAATGCCCGAAACTCTAAAATCGAAGGGGGTTTTCGCTCAAGGGGCTCCTCAATTAACCTTGCCGGAAGCGCATGGGCATGTTTCCATTGGTCAAAGTACATATTTATTTCTTGTTTCCATCGTTTTTTATCCCAAGGCAAAACAGGACCGCAGAGTTTCTTTATACGACCAAGATGCGCCTCCCCGCCGTTGGGCGTCAACAACCCGATACGTACCCGCCTCAAGAGCAGATCGGTAAGGTGCCTCACTTGTTCATGCTTTGCCACAAAGGCGAGTTCCGCCCAGAGTGTTCGTGTTCCGGGAATGGTTGTACGATCTTCTGGCGCGGCCATCCTGACCAGTTCATTTGCGGATTCGCCGTATCTTCCATAGAGGTTTTGCCACATGTCTAAAGAAAGACCGTAAGACTTTTCCGGTGTTTTTGGAACTGGTGAAAAGATGGGATCATTGTTATCTGGAAATTGTACAGGCGGTAAAAAGGGTTTGGCTGCCTTGAGGGCATCGAGAGCCAACTTGCGAAATGTCGTCAGTTTTCCTCCGGTTATAGTCACAAGCCCTTTATCTTCCCAGACAATATGCTCGCGAGATTCCTTCGAAGGAGAAAGCTCCCCTTTACTTAGTACCGGTCTAATTCCCGCAAAGGTGGAAATGCAGTCTTTCAGGGAGATATCAAGTGAAGGGAATGCCGCTTTTATACCTTCCATCAAATACAAAGCTTCTTCTTCGGCAATGGCAGGCTCAATGGAGAGATCTTCCTTGTGGTCAAGATCTGTGGTTCCAACCAGAACAACCCCTTCCCATGGAATGATAAAGATGGCCCTGTTGTCAGATGGATGGATGAGACTGAAGGCTTGATCAATCGGCAGAATCCGTAAAGGAAATACCAGGTGGCTGCCGCGCAAAGGGCGCAAATGAAGTTTAGGATCTGGTGAGGGATGCAGTATTTCCGCCCAGATGCCGGTGGCGTTGATGACTGCATGTGTCGAAAGTGTTTTTATTGCATGCGTTTCGATATCCTCTACACAGATGCCAATAACTTTATCCTTGGAATTTCGGTTGATTTTGGTAGCTGCTGTGTAATTCAATGCAAAACCGCCGGATTGAACTGCTTCGTTGATCAAACGTAAAACAAGCCGGGCATCATCAACCTGGGCGTCAAAAAAACGGAATCCGCCCTTAAGCCCGTTTTGATCAATATGCGGCGCCAGTTCTAAGAATTCATCAGTGGAATAAAAACTGTGTTGACGCTTATGAGCGATGAGATCATATATTGAAAGCCCCGCTTCCAGGGTCCATTTCCCCGGTCCTCTACCTTTGAAAACAGGCACCAAAAACCACAACGGCTCAACCAGCCCGGGAGCTTCTTTGAGTAAGCGTTCACGTTCCCTCACAGAATCCCGGGTTAGTAAAAAATGTCCTTCTTTTAGGTAGCGCAATCCTCCGTGGACCAACTTCGAAGAACGGCTCGACGTTCCACATGCAAAATCTTTTTGCTCCACGAGCAATACACGCAGATTCATACGGACAGCTTCCCGGAGGATGCCCGCTCCGGTGATCCCGCCGCCGACGATGATTAAGTCCCAATTTTCAGGTAGCGCCTCGAGGTTCATGATAGTCCTCTAATCAAATAACTTATATGGATTCATACGATTTTCCGGGTCGAGATGGATACACAACTGTCTTATGGCACTCATGCCCACGGACCCCTTTTCAGCCTCTAAATAAGGTTTATGGTCTACACCAACCCCATGTTGATGACTAATCGTTCCACCGGCTTTAACTATGGCCTGACTGGCCGCTTTTTTAACGGTTTTCCATCGTGCCAGCGTCTCTTCAGGCGTATCTGAAAGCCGGAACATGAATGTCGTGTAAATACTCGATCCTGTTGAATAGACATGGGAAAGGTGAGAAAAAACATGTACCTTTTCATTCCAAAGCGCCACACTTACCTTAATGGCTTTTTCGATTTCTTCCATGGTGGTGGTAACTTTATCCCATGTCACGGCCGTTTCTAAAGTATCAACAGCATATCCCATGTCCCAGAGCGTGTTTCGCAAGTAGGGCATACGAAAGCGGTTTTTCTTCCAGGCTTCACCCATCACCTTTCCGACAGAGACTCCTCTATGCTGCCACAGTATGGAAAAAGATTCACGCCGGGCTGTTTTTACAAATCGTTTGGTTCCGATAAAGCCGACAAGGCACATGCATGCCCCTTTCCCAGGGATCCCCCGAAGCCGAAGGAGGCCTCTCATAAGGGCGATCTGTTTTCCATGCCCGGCTAAAGCCAAGTTTGTCATGGTCTCTGCCGAGTTGCTCAGGCGGATCATGGAAAATGGTATGCCGGCACCTGCAAGTGTCTGAACGGCATCCTTTGCATAGTCCCATGATGGGAAGAAAACACCAAAAACATCATCTTTTTCCGGAATATGGGAAATTCTGACAATTACCTTAGTAAGGACGCCCAATCTTCCCTCTGAGCCCAAAACTATATGCCGAAGATCAGGTCCTGCTGCTGAAGCCGGAAAGGGGGAAATTTTTAATATACCCTTTGGTGTAACCAATTCACCGCCTGCAAAAAGCTGTTCGATTCTTCCATAATGTAAAGATTGCTGACCGCTGGAACGGGTTGCTACCCATCCACCCAATGAAGAAAACTCGAAAGACTGGGGATAATGCCCTAATTTGAATCCTCGCGGCATAAGATGAGCTTCAATATCAATCCCTAGAATGCCGGACTCAAATGTGGCGAGCAAGCTGTTTGGACTAAGATCGATCAAACGATTGAGCCGTTTGAGTGATAAACTGAGTACCGGCCTATCTCCTTCGGGCACCTGAAGATGGCCGACTACACTTGTACCCCCGCCAAAAGGTATAACTACAGCATCATGTTTTCTCGAAAAGTCAAGTAATGCTATGACTTCCTCAGTCGTGGAAGGCTGTGCTACACCGTCAGGAAAGTGTTGAAGCGTACCACCACGCAAGCTTATCCAATCCGGCAGGCTCTGACCGTGGGAATGATCGAGCCGTTCCTTCGGGTTGGTCGATATCAGCGGGTGATGTGGTAGCCGTGATGTAGGAATACTGTTGATGAATTTTTCAAGCGGATAATCCGCTTTGACATTTCCTTTACCAAGCAATTTGCGCAACAGTTTATGGCCTTGAATCGGCAGATCGACATACATCGTGTCATCGCCCCAACCGTTCCATCGCTGCATTGCTCATCTCCTGGGATTTGGATGGTTTTGGGTTAGCGCTGCTGCAATCTCGTCGGCAATGAGGACGGCCGCCGCCTTCGGGTCCTTTGCATCCCTTATGGGCCGTCCGATCACAAGATAATCCGATCCGTTTTCAATTGCCCGGGCCGGTGTTGTAACCCGCTGCTGATCATCCTTCCCGACATTATCCCAATCAGGGCGAATCCCTGGTGTTACCGCAATAAAGTCCTGGCCAAAGGACTCTTTTATCATTTTCACTTCAAGACCTGAACAGACAATGCCGGTACAGCCTGCCTCTTTGGCCATGGCCGCCCTTTTTGCCACAAGCCTTGACATGTCAGAAGAAAATTCTTTCTTGAACCCGGCGGCATGGATGTCTTCGTTCAATACACTTGTCAATACCGTAACCCCAAGCACCCCTACCCTGCCCCTGCTCCCTTGAACCGCAGCTTCAAGCATTTTTTTTGTTTCTCCGCAATGAACCGTTGCAAATGCCACACCCAAATCTGCAATACTCTCCATGGCACGCTCAACAGTTGCAGGAATATCATGAAGTTTCAGATCCAAAAATAGTCTGGCTGATCCCGAGGCTTTTATGAAATCAATGATTTCAGGCCCTGATCGGATATAAAGCTCCAGCCCCACCTTGAACATGCTCACCGATTCTGAAAGCATTTCAACATATTGTTTAGCCGTCTTTACAGACGGAACATCCAGCGGAAAAATGATATAGTCTTTTGGCTGCTTCATAATCTGATTTATTTGGGGCACTATTGTGCTGTAATAATCTTCAGTGCACCTGGTACAATGTCAATGTCAACCGGCAGCATTCCGGGCTGCTCTCCATCGACATCAAGAAGTACTCGCTGATCTGACAGGGCTTCAATTTTTTCCCCGGTAAGTGTAATGACCTTGTCAATATCCTTGATCTTGCCGTTGTAAAGTTTCGGAAGGTTTAAAAAGACTTCCGGAAGACTCAGATCCCCAATGACCGTTATATCAAAGAGGCCGTCATCAACCGATGCATCAGGTGCTACCCACATTCCTCCGCCATGATACTGGCCGTTTGCAACTACAACATTCCAGATAATTAATTCCTGTTCAAAACTTTGGTCGACTTTAAACCTTATCTTTTTCTTGCCGTACAGAAGAATGGAAATGAGCGTTGCCCAGATAAATGAAATAAATGGGCCAAACGCTTTTGTGGTTTTGTTGACCCTCTGGTCAACTTCACCACCCAGACCGAAACTTGTAATATTAAGGAAATAGCGACGGCAGTCACGTCCATCGTGATCTTTAAAAAAAAGCCTTCCCAAGTCTATGCAACGTACAGTGCCGGCGGCAATCAAGTCGATGGCCTTTTCCATGTCTTTTGGTATTGAAACGGTCTTGATGAAATCGCAACCAGTGCCACCGGGCACAAACCCGAGAGACAAACCCGATCTGTCTGATTCGCCTATCTCCATAAAGCCATTTACAACCTCGTTCAGTGTTCCGTCTCCCCCGACACAGACCACGAGTCTGGCTCCGCTGTTAATGGCCTTTTCTGTAAAATGCTTTGCTTCACCGGCGCCTGTTGTGACATAGGACTTGAAACTGCCCAGCCTGTTTCTGGCACGCGCCTTAATCGCAGGCCATTTTAATCCTGTTGAACCATTACCCGCACGCGGATTGACAATAAAAGCTATACTTGACAAAGTTACGATAACTCCTAAATTATGTTCGCCCGGCTATATACTTTTTCTCAAAAATATGTTCCGTTTGTGAACAGATTTCAAACGAGCTTCAGGTATGATTAAATTTTGTGCTGGAATTGGAACGTTATTTTTGAGCATAGATATAAGATTCGTGTCCTTTATAGCCCAAAATAGTTGTTTCATAAAGTATTATTTTCAATTCCTTTTTCTCTTTGAATAAATCTATTGAAATAACTGGCTTTAAAATGATATGGAACCTAACTTAAGAATTTTAACCCTAATTGTGGGTAAACGATGGACATAAACAAAAAACAACAGACACTTTTGCGTATGCTCCCCGGCATAGATCATATTATTGAGCTTGCCAAGTCAGAACCTTTCTTTGACAATATTCCTAAATCTGTTCTGGCGCGCTCGGCACGTTATGTTGTTGAAAATCTAAGAACAACTATTCTTGATGACAGTCCTGATATAACAGATAAAAACCTGTCAGACTCTCTGATCCTTGAAAATGTAAAAAACAGTGTCCAGGATGCAATGAAACTGAAACTAAGGAGAACCATTAACGCCACCGGTGTTGTTGTCCATACAAACCTTGGGCGATCATTGCTTGCTGATGATGCTGTCGAGAATCTTTTGACCATTGCAAGCAGATATTCCAATCTTGAGTTCGATCTTTCAAAAGGTACGCGCGGCTCCAGGTACAGCAATGTTGAAGATATCCTATGCGAAATAAGCGGTGCTGAAGCAGCTATGGTGGTCA
>JAZFVY010000331.1:0-2787 GCA_036447975.1 Desulfobacterales bacterium | reverse complement strand
ACAATATTACACCATCCCTCCGCGCCTCGTTTATGGTAAAAGTATCCAGATACAACCAAATCCCTGGGATCACGTATAAAACGAGAGATAAGAAAATCATCTCCAATCTTGTTTAAATCCAGTGCATGATTGTTAACGGACGCTACCCGACGGTTGTCAAATTCTTGATAAAAATCATTTATTCGGCTATTGAAGTGCTGGTATCCTCGACTGAATCGCATTATGCGGTTATAAAGCACCCTCATTATTTTACTGTAATAGACTGTGAGGCACTTATGGTATGAACAATGTATAAGATTAACTGACATCTATTTGATCCTTTTGCATGCTAACATTGACGGTTTCGTAAAAAGTCCAACTTCTGCGTTGTGCTGCATTTCGTAATCATTCAACGTACGATAAGTACGCCTCATGATTACAAAATTTACACGCCTTGAATTTAAACTTTTTACGAAACCGTCAAAATCGGACTTTTTACGAGTTCATCAATATTTTATTTCAAAACTCTCACTTTAGTTCCAGTTGCTGAATCCTATTCAACTTTTTCTTTCTCAAAAAACTCTTCAGGATCAGTTATAAATTTGTTGTTTTCCCACCTGGAAACAATATAAATCCAGGAACCGAGTTTTTTATTCAAGTGGTTTACTTTGACTAAAGGTTCAGTCTGATTTTCCTGTCTGCTTTTATCTTCCTTGCTTGAATCGGTTGTTACATCACCCTCTTTGTTTTCTGAAGGTATGTGACTTGCGTAAACACGATAGTAATGTTTTTCACTGTCGTTGTCCATTGCAAGGCCGGGGTAGATATTGTAAACAGTACCATCAAAAAGAAAATATTCAAAGTAAGGAGTATTTTTAAATTTCGTTTGTTTGATGTTTTTCCCGGGGTCGGCAATGTCTTCTATTTTAAGAGCGGTAAGTGCTTCAACCATCTGATTAATCTTTGAAGTCTCGACTTTTCTGTTCCGGGGCGCATTGACAAATACAGGGGGTTGTTCTTTTTCAGGCCTCTTGATTGCATAAATAACTTTTTCACGTCCAGGGGTAAAACATATTACCTTCTCAATATCCTTTGACTTGATATCGATTAAGTCCTTGTTAAGCCATTGCTTAGGTTCTTTTTCAAGAAAACGGAAGTTTTGGTCTACCAGATAAACCGTCGATGTTGTGGATAACATGACGTACTGACCACCGGATCGGGATGAGGACTCTCTGATTTTGCCAAGGATTAAATCCAAAAGTATTTTCTTTTGCTTGTCAACCAGGACAATCTGGATTCCTTTATGGCTTGGCGGCATCTCTTTTTTATCCGGTAGATGCAGACTTAGACGAGAAATGATATCTCCTGAAGCATTGAAACGCCTGCCGATCTTCAATTCTTTTAGTTTTTTGGCAAGGTCGGTTATCTTTGAAAAATCTGCGGGATAGTTGAATCTGTTTTCAACCACCCAGAAGGTTTTTTCCTTTTTAAGGATAACAGCACCATCAGTACTATTTATGGTGATTTTGGCAATGTCATTCACCTGGAGGTTGTCAAACAGTTTTTGTCCTAATTTCGCCTGCTGGTTTGTGTTCGATTTTTTATTGAAGATAAAAAACGTTACAATGGCAAGAACACAACAGATCGTTAAAAGAATAATAAAATTTTTCGCTTTCATGATACCCTTTAGCGGTGTTAAATGCCTTTGATCATTTTTTTCCGCTTGTAAAGCGCATAAAAAATTCCGGCCATACTTACAAGCAGGGGCATAAGAAAAATATTGATGAATTTTACAGTACTGCCCAATGACTCGATGTCTGCTCTTAAATTTCTACGGACCTTTTTCAGTTCTTTATTTATTCGCAGTTTTTCCTGTTTGAATTTTTGTATTTCGGCTTCCTGCTTTGCACTGATGATAAATTGCTGTGTGGCATCTTTTTGCCGCTCAAGCTCCCTCAGTTTCTGGTTTGTTTCTTCTACTTTACGCACAAGTTCCTGCTCAGTAGCCAGCCATCGTGCCTGAGCACTTTTTTCAAGTTCCTGAACACGTGTAAACGGCCTTTCGAATCTTCCACCGGACCGGATGTTGATCAGTTCCTGATTACCGGTGAGCATTTCAGTGGCATTTAATAGAAAATTGAGATTGTCGTTAAAAACACTGGAAATATTTAAACCAAGAAAATTCTGCTTTTTCACATAGTAATTATCGAAAAGCAAATCTGCATCTGCGATAATGATTAGGGTCGAATTTTTTTCGCCTGAATTCAAATGGTTGTGTATTGATTTGACGGTTTCGGATGATGAATTTTGTTTATTATTCTGCGAATCATTTTTGTCGGTTTCGGGTCTTCCGTTGGGAAAGGCCGTTTTAAAAACTCCCCTGATGGATGCAGCCAGATCGAAATTTTTATTTGAAGGTTTAAAAATTCGGCGAATTTCACTGACTCCAAAACGGACCATAAGTCCTTCCACCAAAGAAGCATTGGTGCTGGATTGAAGAAGGGGTTCATACTCTAAACCGCTTTGGGGAATTTTTTGTATGGCGCCTGCAATCGGCAGTAGCATTGACTCAAGTTTCCCAGTGATAATATTTTCCGAATTAAAAGATTCAGGTTGCAGTGATATCCACAACGGACTGTTCTCAACCCGGTTTTGACCTGTCATAAGTCTTGTGGAATAGTCAAAATCGACCACTACTTTTGCGCTGTCCATTTTAACACCCCATGCTGTTAAGAGTTTTTCAGGAATAGATGCTTGGGATTGACCGGGGGTGGTATCCATAATAGCAAGGGGGTCTGAAAACAAGAT
>JAZFVY010000330.1:0-17565 GCA_036447975.1 Desulfobacterales bacterium | reverse complement strand
ATATAAAATATGTTTTGCGTAAGCAAGATGTTAGTGTCGGCGATCGGGTTATTTCGTCCGGTTTGGATGGAGTTTTCCCGAAAGGGCTTGCTGTGGGGCACGTTTCAGGCGTCATCAGGCGTAACTCGGGTATTTTTCAGGAGGTGACCGTTACACCGCATGTCGATTTTGAAAAACTTGAAGAGGTCCTAGTGGTTTTGAACTATACAAAACATGAGTTTGTGAGCGAGCAATGAAATATTGCTTTCATATCTGCACCTGTTTTTGCCTGGTGATCTTTCAGACGACAGTCATGCCTTATTTTCCCTTATTCGACAGGTTTTATGATCTGCTTTTCCCGTTTATCATTTATTTAAGTCTTTTCCGATCTGTCCGTGAAAGCATACCCCTTATACTTTTTTTCGGGTTTGTAATGGATAACCTTACCGGAGGTCCTTTTGGGCTATATTTGACCACCTATCTATGGCTGTTTATCGGAATAAGGTGGGTTATTACCTTTATGGATGTGGAGGATAGCGTCCTTATGCTGTTTATTGTTGCTGCAGGTGTTTTAATACAGAATTTCATAATTATCGGAACCATTGTTATGTTTGAGCCGGTTTCGCGGTTTTCTTCAGCGGCCATAAACACGGTTTTAGTGCAGGTTTTATGGGCAGTATTCACAGGGCCGATATTTCTCGTTTTTTTTAATTATAGCCATGAAAGATGGGATAAATGGTTTAAAAAAGTGTTTGCAAAAGAAAAGGGTGATCGTTATGGGTTAATCGAATAACAACAAAACCCTAATTGATCGTAAACAAAACGGGATAAATATTCTATGTGTTTAATTTTATAATGCATTTTGTAGGTTTGAATGTATTTTCGCAACTCTTCTATAAGTAAGATATACATTTTTGAAAAAAAATCTCATTTTGTTTACCCTTCGGGAAAGCCGAGGATACCCCATCTCCAGCGTTATCAAAGGCTCGCAGTAAACGACTACGGCTTCGCCTTTGTTGCCTTGGATCTGGGGCATCCTCGACTTTCGCTCAATTAGGGTAAAACATTCTTTGGGGTAGACTTTGAGCAAATATTTAACAACTGCAGGGCCGGATTGGTACAAGCAACGATTAATCAGGGTAATGATTTGCGTTGCAGCAGCCTTTTTAATACTTTTTGTACGTTTATTTTACCTTCAGGTGATTCAAGGCGAGGAGTTAAGGCGGCTTTCAGAAAACAACTGTATACGGCTGCAAAGTACACATCCCCCCAGAGGGTTGATTTTTGATAGCAATGGAATACTGCTGGTGGATAATCGACCAGCGTTTAATCTAAGCATTATTTTAAATGACGCCAGGCCGGTTGAGCGTACCATTGAAAAGCTGTCCCGACTTATCAACGTTCCTGCATCCGAACTTATGTCAAAGATTGTGCATAATAAAGGTGCTTCATCGTATAAACCTATTCTATTGAAACAGGATATAGGTCGAGATACACTCGCTGCTGTTGAGGTTCGGAAATTCGATCTTCCAGGTGTTATGGTGGATGTTAAGCCTCGGAGGCACTACATAAACAGACTGAGCGCCGCTCATCTGATCGGGTATTTGGGCGAAATAAATTCTAACGAGCTTAAATCCGGGAAATATCCAGGGCGCAAAAGTGGTGACTTTATTGGAAAGTTTGGTGCCGAAAAGGAGTTTGAGCCGTTTTTGAGGGGAAAGCGTGGCGGGCGTCAGGTCGAGGTAAATGTCACGGGACAGGTTGTTAGAATATTAAAAACAGTGGATGCCCAGCCTGGGCAAAACATCAATCTGTCCATTGATCATATCCTGCAGAAGAAGGCTGAAGAGCTTTTAGAAGGCGCCGCCGGTGCTGTTGTAGCTATGAATCCGGTAACAGGCCATATTCTTGCATTGGCAAGCAGTCCATCATTTGACCAGAATACGTTTGTTAACGGCATGTCTCATGAGCAATGGGATGCTCTTATTTCCGACCCGTTCAGGCCCCTGGAGAACAAGGTCGCCCAGGGTGAGTATCCGCCGGCATCTACATATAAAATTGTAACCGCAATGGCCGGACTCGAAGAAGAGGTTATCGATGAAAAGACCACTTTTCACTGCCCTGGTTATTATAAATATGGAAATCGTGTTTATCGATGCTGGAAAAAGGGAGGACACGGCAGCGTAGATGTGATTAAAGCATTGGCTGAATCCTGCGATGTCTTTTTCTATCAGGTGGGTCAAAGGCTTGGCGTAGATCGACTTGCGTGGTACGCTAAAGCCTTTGGTTTGGGGTCATCCACAGGGATCAATCTGGATCAAGAAGCAGCGGGGCTGATTCCAACTGCAGCCTGGAAAGAGAGCCGTACCGGCGTTGCCTGGCAGGGAGGTGAAACCCTTTCGGTGGCCATTGGGCAGAGTTTCAACCTTGTAACGCCGCTGCAGATGCTGGTTTTGACTTCAGCGGTGGCCAATGGTGGGACAAGATATAAGCCCTTGATATTTAAATCAATCGAGACAGCAGAAGGTGAGATTGTTATTCAAAGCAAAAGGCAGGCTGTCGGTACGCTGCCTGCCAGCAAGCAAACATTAAAGTTGATCAGAAAAGGCTTGTGGGAAGTGGTTAACAATTCAAAAGGGACAGGACAGATTGCACGTATTCGTGGCGTCGATATCAGTGGGAAAACCGGGACAGCGCAGGTGGTTGGACGTAAAGATGACGATACTACTCCTGAAACGGACATTCCAGAGCATTTGAAAGCACATGCATGGTTTGTGGCTTATGCTCCATCCGCCGATCCCAAAATTGCTGTTGCTGTGATTGTCGAGCATGGGGAACACGGATCAAGTTCAGCGGGGCCGATTGCAAGGGAAATTATAAGGAATTATTTGAAAAGAGATGGGTCAAGCGGACAATCCATGGCTGAAAGCTCGAAGCACAAAGGGCAGCAAGTTGTTAGTAACCAATAGTGAGCAAATAAGCTTTAATCCACAAGCTCAAAATAATAATAGATTTTATTCCTTACTTAGACTTTCAGCTTTGAGTTAACAACTTTGATATTTGCGTAAAAAGTCTATTTTGCTAACTTAGACGAGCATTTTGTCATTGGCAAAAGATTTTTACTAATTCTTAAACTAGAAAGGAGCAAAGTGACCATGTTCGATCGGCGCCTTGTCAAATACTTTGATTGGGGCTTATTGGGGATGACTGTTTTACTCGGATTCTTGGGTCTTGTTACGCTATACAGTGCCGTAACATCAGCGTCACCGACGCCGCAAAAAATATACTATTTCAAACAGTTGGCCTGGTATTGCGCCGGGCTGATTGTGATGGTTATATCCTTTCTGATTAATTATAAATTATTGGATCGATGGGCTAACGCAATTTACGCTATATGTATATTGCTTTTGATATGTGTATTACTGTTCGGGAAATATGTCGGTGGAGCAAGGCGCTGGCTTATATTGGGTCCTCTTTCAATTCAACCGTCAGAGCTTGTCAAGATTGCTGTAATAATTTGTCTGGCAAGATATTATTCCAAAATTGCAAATATCAGAGGGTTAACTTTGCGCGAACTTCTTACACCCTTGATATTGGCGGCAATCCCTATTTTTTTAATCGTTAGGCAACCTGATTTGGGGACAGCCATAATTGTGGTTTTGATTGCAGGTTCCATGACTGTTTTTGTAAAAATTGAAAGGCGCTCGTTTTTATACATCATCGCTTCGTGTACAATAACCATTCCAATGGTTTGGTTTTTTCTGAAAGGTTACCAGAAGAAGCGGATATTAACATTTTTAAATCCGGAGCTTGATCCACTTGGCGCCGGTTATCATATCATTCAATCCAAAATAGCCATAGGTTCGGGGATGATTTCCGGCAAGGGATTTTTAAAAGGAACTCAAAATGCACTTTCCTTTTTGCCTGAACAGCATACCGATTTTATATTTTCGGTTCTGGCCGAGGAAATGGGTTTTGTGGGTTCGGTGATTC
Organism: Desulfobacterales bacterium; assembly: GCA_036447975.1. Taxonomy (GTDB): domain Bacteria; phylum Desulfobacterota; class Desulfobacteria; order Desulfobacterales; family UBA11574; genus JAUVVL01. The sequence continues at coordinate 13,593 of JAZFVY010000330.1, read as the reverse complement.
CCCTTTTAATTTTTATGATGCTCATTATTTGGGGATTGAACGTTGCTTATAGGTGTAGAGATCCTTTTGGTACGATACTTGCCGTAGGTATTTCATCAATGATATTTTGGCAGGTTTTTATCAATGTCGGAATGGCGATGGGACTGATGCCGATTGTCGGTGTGCCTTTACCGTTTATCAGTTATGGAGGCTCATCAATCGTTGCTATGATGATTTGCATCGGCCTCTTGATGAACGTAAGCATGCGGCGTTTTATGTTCGAATAATTGGTGCTTTACCGAAAGCTCCGGTTTTCGGTTAAAAACACGAAATCCGAATTTCGCGCGAAGCATCCTGGCGGGGATAAATACTAAACAATGACAGAAATCAAAAATGTTCCAATGACAAAAACATTGAATTTTAAACGGGTTCGTTTCGGTCATTTTATAAGATCAGGCGATATTCGGGCTTTGCCTGAACGGAACTTTTCGTTCAGGCACTAATTAAGACAACAGAATGCATGGCTATACTGTGTTATTCACCTTTCACTATATCGGGAGGATGTATGGGAAAAGAAAAGAAGCAAAGTTCGGTATCCACTTTACTGGGGTCCGATGCCAACATAGAAGGAACAATCGAATTCCAGGATACCATCAGGCTTGATGGAAATGTTAAAGGGAAAATTTACGGTAATGACGGTACGGTTGTCATAGGGGAAAAAGCTGTTGTCGAAGCAGAGATAGTGGTTGATATTGCAATCATCATGGGTGAGGTTAATGGTACCATCGATGCAAAGAAAAGGATTGAGGTTTATCCTCCTGCTCGTGTTGTGGGTGATATCCAGGCTCCGACAGTTTTAATTGAATCCGGGGTTATGTTCGATGGAAATTGTGTCATGAAAGACAGAACAGTTACATCAAGTAAGACAACAACTCCGCCAAAAGAACTTACTTTTTCCGAGGAGCCTGAAGGAGGATAAAAATCAAAAAAAACCTTTGACAATATATTATGGCTGATGCTATAGACCGCCCGTGTCCATTGCGAGACTACGCCAGTATTTTATATTTATTTATATTTTTGAATTGAACAGTTATTAACAAGATTCTGCGATGGAGGATCCATAGATGATAATTTCTGGTCCATGCCGGAAGGGTTTTACAGTTTGTTTAGCACTTATCATGGTAGTGTTTTTATTTTACTTTGCTGGAATTGCTTTTGGCTCAGGTGGTGGAATAACGGTTATCCCCGATGAATCAGTTTTCATACAGATCGTCAATTTCCTCTTAATTATATGGATTTTAAATCTTGTTTTGTATAAGCCGATTCGTAATATACTGATTCAAAGAAAAGAGAAAATTGCAAACCTTGACCAGAACATCGAGACAATTAATAGGGATGCAAAGGAGAAAGACGATGCCTTTGCTTCGGGCATTAAAGAAGCCAGGAGCAAAGGATTAAAGGAAAAGGAGGCCCTTTTACAGGAAGGAGCTGGTGAAGAAAGAGAGATAATCGAAAAAATTAATCAAAAAGCTCAGGCAGACCTTGCCGAAATGCGCGAAAAAATTGCAAAAGATGCCGAGGATGTCAGAACGTCACTACAGAAAGAAATTGATGCCTTTGCAAATGCTATAGGTGAAAAAATTTTGGGGAGGGCTGTTTAATGAACCTGGTTTATAAAAAATGGCCTGGTATTAGCCGCAATTGCCGTATATTTAAAAAAGGTTCGGTCATAATGGTTTTTATGGCCGTGCTTTTATTCTGCTTTGTTGGAGTCGTTCTGGCTTCGTCGGGGGGTGAGAGCGAGACACCAGGATGGGTTGCGACAGATTGGTTCAGAGTCATGAATTTTGGTGTTTTGGCTGCCGGTCTTTTCTTTCTTTTACGCAAACCTGTAGCTAAAGCGTTGGATGCTCGGATACAGGGGATAAAAGATCAGCTCAGCGAATTGGAAGCAAAGAAAAAGGATGCCGAGAAGGAACTGGCAGAATACAATGAAAGGCTTTCCCTTCTTGAGCAGGAGGCCGAAAAGCTTGTCGAAGAGTATGTCAGACAGGGAAATGAGGCCAAGGCAAAGATACTCAAAGAGGCAAAACAAGCGGCTGAAAAACTTGAAGAACAGGCCCGCCGAAATATTGATAATGAGTTTCAACAGGCCAAATTGCAACTGCAGAGAGAAATGCTCGAAAAGGCACTTGTTAATGCTGAAACGCTGATAAAAAATAAAATTACGGCAGAAGATCAGGATAAACTGGTAGACGAATATTTGGAGAAGGTGGTGACATAGTGAAGAATTTGACCGTAGCACGACGTTATGCCAAGGCACTTCTGATTATCGGCAAAGAGGATGGTAAGGCTGAGACTTATAGAGAAGAAATTGATGGGTTTGCAGGTTTAATTGCAAGGGAAAAAGAGCTTAAGCAGGCAATTACAAACCCACTTTACGATGCCAAAGGACGTAAGAAGGTTTTGCAGGCAGTAATTGATAAAGTAAATATTTCCAAAGTTATGACATCTTTCCTACTTTTGTTGTTTGACAAGGGGCGGTTTGGATTTTTAAGTGATATCAATGAGTTTTATAATAAACTGGCCGACGAATTAAAAGGTGTTGTCCGTGCCAGTCTGGTTTCGGCCACTGAATTGCCATCCGAAACCGTTGAAAAGATACGTACAACCCTGTCAAAAAGGACAGGTAAAGATATTATTCTGGAAGTTGAACAGGATCCCACTCTTATAGGGGGGATTGTCTCCCGGATAGGTGATCTAGTTTTGGACGGTAGCATTGCAACACAATTACTCAATATGAGAGAATCTTTAAAAAGGGGTGAGAGTGTATAATGGAACTGAAAGCTGAAGAAATAAGTCAGATCATTAAGGAACAGATTACGGATTACGACAAGAAAGTTGAATTGAGTGAAACAGGGGTTGTCTTGTCGGTGGGTGATGGTATTGCCAGGGTGTATGGTTTGGAGAAGGTGATGGCCATGGAGCTGGTTGAATTCCCGGGCGGCATTTTTGGTCTAGTGCTTAACCTTGAGGAAGACAACGTCGGAATTGCCATTATGGGCGATGACTTCGGTATCAAAGAAGGTGATATGGTCAAGCGCACCGGTCGTATTGCTGAGGTCCCAGTGGGAAAAGCTGTCCTTGGAAGGGTACTATCGGCAGTTGGTGAACCTCTGGATGGGAAGGGGCCGGTAGATACCAAGGAATTTAGAAGGGTCGAGATGGTTGCGCCGGGTGTTATTGACAGAAAAGGTGTGCATGAACCGATGTACACCGGAGCAAAAGCTGTTGATGCAATGACACCGGTGGGTCGCGGCCAACGGGAACTTGTAATTGGTGATCGCCAGATTGGGAAAACAGCCCTTGTCGTGGATGCCATCATTAACCAGAAAGATACGGATGTTTACTGCATTTACGTAGCCTGCGGCCAGAAAAAATCGACGGTTGCTCAGGTCGTTGCCGCCCTTGAAAAGCACGGGGCTATGGAATATACGACCGTTATTGCAGCCTGTGCCAGCGACCCGGCGACATTGCAGTATATCGCCCCATATGCGGGATGCGCCATGGGGGAATATTTCCGGGACAATAAGATGCATGCGCTCATAATCTATGATGACCTTTCAAAACAGGCGGCATCATATCGTCAGGTTTCTCTTCTTTTGCGGCGTCCACCAGGCCGTGAAGCCTACCCAGGTGATATTTTTTACAATCACTCTCGCCTGCTGGAACGAGCCTCTAAGCTCAACGACGAATTGGGCGCCGGTTCCCTGACTGCGCTTCCGATTATTGAGACCCAGGCCGGTGACGTTTCAGCATATATTCCGACAAATGTTATTTCGATTACCGACGGGCAGATTTTTCTTGAGCCCGGTCTGTTCTTTGCAGGTGTTAGGCCTGCAATTAATGTCGGACTTTCTGTATCACGCGTGGGCGGTGCTGCTCAGGTCAAAGCCATGAAACAGGTGGCCGGTACACTACGGCTTGATCTGGCCCAGTTCCGTGAGCTTGAAGCGTTTGCCGCTTTTGGAAGCGACCTGGATAAGGCAACTCAGGCACAGCTTGCCCGTGGTGAAAGGCTCGTTGAGATTTTGAAACAGCCGCAGTTTCAACCCCTTCAGGTTGAAAGACAGGTGGCAATACTCTATGCAGGAACAAAAGGTTTTCTAGACAATTATCCTGTTGGCGTTTTAGAGAAATATGAGGCTGGCCTGTACCCTTTTATTGAAGACAGGTACCCTCAAATCTTTACTGAAATTGCGGAGAAACAAGAGATATCAGATGAGCTTGATAAAGTTATGACCGAGGCCTTGAACGCTTATGGCGAGGAGTTCAAGGATACAATCAAATAGTTATTTGTTGATTTGTATAATACGTAATCAAAAAAAATTACAAATAACTTGAATTATAAAGGCTGATTTGTATGGCGACGTTAAAAGAGGTCAAAACAAAGATAGGTGCGGTAAAGAAGACAAAGCAAATCACAAAAGCCATGAATATGGTGGCTGCTTCCAGATTGCGTGGCGCCCAGAACAATATGAATGGCTTTCGACCCTATGCTGAAAAGTTCGCTGAGGTCCTTGGTGGTCTTTCAGAAAGAGCAGGAGAGGACACAAGCCCTCTTCTTTTACCGCATGAGGAAGTCGTAAAAAAACATGTTATTTTAAGTACTTCCGATCGGGGTTTGTGCGGCGGTTTCAATTCAAACCTTATTTCCAAAGCCGATTCATTTATAAAAGAAGCAGGAGAAGATGTAGAGTTTTCATTTACAAACTTTGGCAAAAAGGGACGCGACTGGTGCCGTAAAAATCAAATTCCTATCAAAAGCGAGCATCTGGACGTCATTGGGACTGTAATCAAGTTCAATGTAGCTTCCACAGTCGGCAAAGGTTTGATAGACGGATTTCTTAATGGGGAATATGACGAAGTCCATATTGTTTATTCGGAGTTTATCAGCATGGGTCGGCAGGTCCCGGTTATCAAACAGTTGCTTCCGATACCGCCAATGGAATTTGATGAAGATGAGATGCAAGACCAAGACAAGCCGTATCTGGCGGAGCATATTTGTGAGCCATCTTCTGAAGAACTTTTAGGTGAGCTAATGCCAAGGAGCGTTCATGTCCAGTTATACAGTGCTTTACTGGAGACTTCCACCAGCGAACATGCTGCACGGATGCTGGCCATGGACAATGCGTCAAAGGCTTGTGACGATATGATAGATAATCTCACTCTGGCATATAACAAGGCCAGGCAGGCGGCCATTACCGCGGAGTTGATGGATATAGTCGGCGGTGCCGAGGCCCTCAGAGGGTAATCCTGGGAAATAGTCACTAGTTGTTTGTTGATCGATTAACAAATAACAAATAACAGATTTGGAGGTCTATAGATGGGAGATAATATAGGTAAAGTTATGCAGGTTATGGGGCCTGTCATTGATGTGGAGTTTGAACAGGGTAAACTCCCTACGATCCTCACTTCACTTCTGATCAGCAATCCAACAATCAGCGATGAACCTGACAATCTTGTTGTTGAGGTCGCACAGCACCTGGGCGATAATATTGTCCGTACTATTGCAATGGATGTAAGCGACGGTCTTGTCAGGGGGATGCCTGTTAAGGATACAGGCAAACCGATATTAATGCCTGTGGGTGAAGCCGGGCTTGGACGAATTCTCAACGTGGTCGGAAGGCCTGTGGATGGTTTGGGACCGGTCAGCCAGGAAAAGGTGTTGCCCATACATCGTCATGCCCCGAAATTTACGGAACAGGACACCACGGTTCGTGTTCTTGAGACCGGTGTCAAGGTTATTGATTTGCTGGTACCATTCCCTAGAGGTGGTAAAATGGGAATGTTCGGAGGTGCCGGTGTCGGAAAAACCGTTATTATGATGGAGATGGTACACAATATCGCTATGCAGCATGGCGGCATTTCTGTTTTTGCAGGTGTGGGTGAACGGACTCGTGAGGGGAATGATCTTTACTATGAAATGAAGGAATCCGGAGTTCTTCCCAAGGCTGCATTGATATACGGACAGATGACCGAACCTCCAGGAGCAAGGGCTCGTGTTGCACTTTCAGCCCTGACGGCAGCAGAATATTTTCGGGATGAAGAAGGTCAGGACGTACTTATTTTTATCGACAACATCTTCCGGTTTACTCAGGCCGGTTCCGAGGTTTCGGCACTGCTGGGACGAATGCCTTCTGCGGTTGGATATCAACCGACTCTGGCTGTTGAACTTGGCGAACTCCAGGAAAGGATTACATCAACAGACAAGGGCTCGATTACAGCAGTACAGTGTGTGTACGTACCGGCAGATGACTTGACTGATCCGGCACCTGCAACAACATTTGCACACCTTGACGGTACGGTTGTTCTTTCACGGCAACTGGTGGAGCTCGGGATATATCCTTCAGTGGACCCTCTTGATTCAACGTCAAGAATTCTCGATGCCGCTTATATCGGTGATGAACATTATCAGACTTCCCGCCAGATTCAGCAAATACTTCAGAAATATAAAGAACTTCAGGATATTATTGCAATACTGGGAATAGACGAATTGTCTGATGAAGACAAAACTACAGTTTCACGAGCAAGGAAAATTCAGCGCTTTTTGTCTCAGCCTTTCCATGTGGCTGAAGTATTTACCAATGTGCCGGGGACTTATGTGAAGATAGAAGATACCGTAAGAGGCTTTAAGGAAATATGTGAAGGTAAACACGACGATCTCCCTGAGCAGGCTTTCTACATGGTGGGGGGGATTGAAAATGTCCTAGAAAAGGCCCAGAAGATGGCCGAATAAATATAATTGTGAGGGTAAATGGATGGCAGGAAATATTACATTAGAAGTGGTTACCCCTGAAAAAGTGGTTGTCAGCGAAGAAGCCCAAATTGCGGTAGCTCCCGGCAGTCTTGGAGAGTTTGGCGTACTTGTCGGCCACACCACTTTTTTGACTACCCTTAAAACAGGTACGATCCATTATACGGATGCAGATGGGGATGAAAAATATATTTTTGTCAGCGGTGGATTTGCAGAGGCGCTTCCTGATAAGCTTACGGTGCTGGCAGAATCGGCTGAAAGGAGGCGTGATATTGACACCGAGCGTGCTGAGGGCGCTATGGAACGGGCCCAGAAACATTTGGAATCTGAAGATGAGAATATTGATTTCGTTAGGGCTAAGGCAGCTCTGGAAAGAGCCATGTATCGTTTGAAGCTCGCTGAAACAAGAAAATAGAAATATTTGTCAGATCAGGCCTAGGTTTTTTCGTTTACATTTTTCCCTGAAATATGTGAGATATATAATTGTAATGTTAAAAGGGCGGACCAGCTATTTTTGGTTTGCCCTTTTTTTTGAAATTTATAGTTTTCAGATACAGGAAGTTCATATTTCTCTTGAGAATTTCTCTTCAGCATCGGGGCTTAAGATTTTTTCTTTAAGGCGATATCAATCATGAAAAACCTTAAGCTCTTATTGCCAGAATTGCACAAATTGTAACATTGTCAATCACGCCAAAGGCGGATAAAACTCATGCATAGAGGTTAAAGAAAGAAACAGTGATCCACTTTAAAACCGGATTGCCTGAATGCTTGTGGGACACGCTTTTCAAAAACATAAATTAATACCATAGATTTAAATGATTGGTTTCAACGCCGAAAAACTGTAAGAAAGGAGTAGGATGAAATATATCGAAGGAAAACCAGCGATTGTGATACTTGCTGCAGGTATGGGCAAACGTATGAAGTCGAGGAAGGCCAAAGTGCTGCACAAGATTCTTGGCAAACCTATGATAATGTACGTCGTTGAAACAGCAAGAAAGGTGGCCGGAAATGACGTAATTCTCGTTATTGGTAATCAGGCTGAAAAAGTACGAGCAATTGTGTCAGAAAACGAGGAAGTCATTTATGCCTTACAAAAAGAACAGCTCGGGACAGGTCATGCGGCTTTGTGTGCGCTACCTTATATACCTGATTATGCTCAAGAAGTGGTTATATTGTGCGGTGACGTACCTTTGATGACTTATGATACTATTATGCGGTTTATTGAAGATCATGTTAAAGCCAAACGTGATTTATCCCTTCTGGCAGTTGAGATGGAAAATCCCGAAGGCTACGGCAGGATTCTGTTAGATGAAAACAGGCAGGTATACGGAATAATTGAAGAATCGGATGCATCAGATGAACAAAAGGAGATAAAAATTGTCAATACCGGAATTTACTGTATAAAAAAAGAATTATTGTCCGACTTATTGCAAAAAATTAAATCAGATAATGTGCAAGGAGAGTTTTATCTAACGGATATTGTTAAAATAGGGTATAATGAAGAAAGGGTTGTGGGGGCAATGGTTTGCAGCGATTGCGAGGAAGTCGTTGGGATTAACAACAGCCAAGATTTGATGACGGCTGAAAGCATTATGCGTAGCAGGCTAAGGAATATACCTTGACTTTCAGATATATGAAAGATTATATTGTAAAAGCAATTTGAGGTGTTAGATTGGATAACGAATTAATTTTGAGACTATTTGAAAAAATTGAAAAAAAGGTTGAAAGTTTAATCGAAGTTAATAAGTCACTTGAGGCGACCAACCTTGAACTGGAAAATAAAATTAAGAGGTTAGAGGAAGAGCTTCAAGGTAAAGTTGAGGCAGAAAACAATTACGTAGAAGAGAGGGCCTTGATCCGATCGAGAATTGATAGTCTTTTGGTCAGACTAGAGGATATTGTTAAAGCTGAGTAGTGGCCACAAGGTATGGTTTTGGAAAGGTAGAAGACTTATTCATTGGAACAACTTGTAACAATAGAACTTTTTGGGCAGCCTTATACATTTAAAACCGAATCAGGCGCCACCAATGCAAAAGAAGTTGCTGATTACCTGGTAAAAGAAGTGACCAGGGTCGAAGACCAACAATCGAGTCAATCATCAAATATTACGAAAATAGCAACTTTGATTTTAGCTGCACTGAATATCGCAAATGATAATATTGAGCTAAAAAAAAATCATTCGGATCTGTTGCGGGATATTTCTGAACGCTCAGCAAATTTGATACGTGCATTAGATGCTGCTATAAATGGGTAAAGGCTTTTCAATAAGTATGAGATAAGTTTTATTCACCGTTTCCTCCCCAATACCTTTGTGCTCCATAGCAAAAACAAAGGTGCCTTCTGTTATCCTGTCGTGATGGCGTCTACCTTAGTTTGTTTGTTCTAAGACCTCCCAGCACGGCATTATGGTGTGTCACCATTATTCAGAGCTTAAATAAAAAAATATCGTATTTTTATTCACCGGAGATGTCTTTTAAAAATTTATTGAATAAAAAGTTAAGATATGCCGGCGCATGAACAATTTATTTAAGTAGCCTTATCTTTTTTCTCTTCTTAAGTTTTCGTCTCAAATTCACCTCATAACAGGTTCTTCAAAGGCCGTCTCACATTGCGATCAGCATCGTATTGTCTTAAATCACAATATTATTGCAAAGAGTAATCCTAAAAACATAATCTTGGAGGATTATTATATTATATATGTTTACAGCATGTTAAAAGCATTAAACGTAATTTTTCAGTAAGTTTAGCCGGTTCTAACTGGTTCCAGCCCTCGGTTCGCCGGGGAAGGATGTATGCGGGAATAACATTGATGCTTAAGCTCAAGTTATAACTACCAAGGCGGGCATCCAGAAAATTAGCATATCATCGAAGCCCGTGCTTATTGAGAACAATCAACTTTATTTTGTTATCGGGGAGAAAGCTTATGAATGAATATAATATATTAATAGGTATAATCGTCTTTGTGACAGGTTTTTTGATCGCCTTTTGGGTAAAGGGGAAAATACAATCTCAAAGAATCAAGTCGGCTGAAAGGGAGACTTCACAAATCTTAGACGATGCCAAGCGGACATCTGAATCGTTGCTAAAAGAAGCCCGGCTTGAAGTTAAAGACAAACTTTTCAAAATGAAAAGTGAATTCGACAATGATACAAAAGAGACCCGATCTGAATTAAAAAAGAAAGAGAGAAGGTTGATACAAAAAGAGGAAAATATCGACCGCAAGATTGATCAGTTCGAACGAAAGGAACGTGACGTTTTGCGTAAAGAAAAAAAGCTCATGAGAAGATATGAAGAGTTAGAAGGGAAAGAAATTAAATTTAAGGAACTCATTGAAGAACAGAAGAGACAGCTGGAAAAGATTTCTGGTTTTACAGCGGAACAGGCCAAGGAACTTCTTATTAGGGCAATGGAAAACGAAGCCCGCCACGAAGGCGCTAAACTTATCAAAAGGATAGAGAATGAAGCAAGGGAGCAGGCAGACAAAAATGCCAAAGATATCATAGCTACAGCTATCCAAAGATATGCCGGAGATTTTGTAGCTGAACGCACCGTTTCTGTGGTCCAACTCCCAAGCGACGAGATGAAGGGACGTATTATCGGCAGAGAAGGGCGTAACATTCGAGCTCTAGAGGCTGCTACAGGTATTGATCTTATCATAGATGATACTCCTGAGGCGGTCATATTGTCGGGTTTTAATCCGGTTCGGCGAGAGGTTGCCAGGCTATCATTGATGCGATTGATATCTGACGGCCGAATCCATCCGGCCCGCATTGAGGATATTGTTAAAAAAGTTGGGAAAGAGGTTGATTTGGCAATAAAAGAAGCTGGAGAACAGGCAGCATTTGATTTGAGTATTCATGGTATTCACAGCGAACTTATTAAGTATATAGGTCGATTAAAGTTTCGTACCAGTTATGCCCAAAATGTTCTTCAGCATTCGATTGAGGTGGGTGTTTTAAGTGGTATTATGGCGTCTGAATTGGGACTTAACTCGAAACTTGCAAGACGCATGGGACTGCTGCATGATATCGGAAAGGCGGTTGATCATGAGATTGAAGGACAACATGCTGTTATCGGCTCTAATCTTGCAAAAAAATTTGGTGAAACCCAGAAAGTTGTGCAAGCCATTGCTGCTCATCATGAAGATGTGCCGCCCAGTTCTGTGTATGACCTTTTGATACAGGCTGCAGACGGATTATCAGGGGCAAGGCCTGGGGCTCGTAAAGAACTGCTTGAAAATTATATTAAGCGGTTGGAAGACCTTGAGAAAATTGCAAATTCATTTAGTGGTGTTGCCAATACTTATGCTATTCAGGCCGGAAGGGAGCTAAGAATCATCGTCGAAAGTGGTATTATTTCTGATGAAGAGGCTACGCTTCTCAGCAGAGATGTTTCCAAAAAAATTGAAGAATCGTTAACTTTTCCAGGGCAGATCAAGGTTGTGGTGATACGTGAGACCAGGGCTGTGGAGTATGCAAACAAATAAGTTTTATGGCTTAGTAAACCCCGCGATAGCAGTACTGCGTTGAGCTTCATTTCGTTGTCATTGCGGCATACGCTAAATACGTGCCCTTTTGGCTCCGCGATAGCAGTATGACACAAAATTTCGAACCTTGAATTTGATCCCGCCCAGAGAGGATTACTTTACTATCGCAATTTTGATTTATTACGAGATCATAAAGCTTGCGATTCATAAATGAGGTAAAAATAGTATGGCGAATTTAATCGACATTTTTATAGATAGGGGTTTTGTTGATCAGACCACACATGAAAAGGTGCTGAATGAATATCTCGAAACAGAGCAGGTAACTTGCTATATCGGATTTGATCCGACAGCATCCAGTCTCCATGTTGGAAGCCTTGTTCCTATAATGGCTCTTGCGCATATGCAAAGATACGGGCACCGTCCCATAGCGCTCATAGGAGGTGGAACAGGCCTTGTGGGAGATCCGAGCGGAAAGACAGAAATGCGGAAGCTGCTTACACCGGAAATGGTGGAAGAAAACGCTCTCGGAATTAAAAAACAGCTATCCCGTTTTCTTGAATTTAGTGATGACAAGGCACTGATGTTGAACAATGCCGAATGGCTGGTCAAATTGGAATATATACCTTTTCTCAGAGATTTTGGGCGGCATTTTTCTGTTAATCGTATGGTAAAAGCCGAAAGCTATAAAATGCGCCTTGAATCCAAAGAGGGCCTCAATTTTATTGAATTTAATTATATGCTTTTGCAGGCATATGATTTTCTGGTGCTTTATGATCGTTATGAATGCAGATTGCAGATGGGAGGGAGTGATCAGTGGGGCAATATTGTTGCAGGAGTTGAGCTGATTAGAAAGGTTCGCCAGGAAACTGTGTTCGGGATTACCTTTCCCTTAATAACTACCATCAGCGGTGAAAAGATGGGTAAAACAGCCGAGGGCGCTGTGTGGCTTGATCCGGCAAGAACATCTCCCTATGAGTATTATCAATACTGGATAAACACAGATGATCGAGATGTAGAGCGTTTTATGGCACTCTTTACGTTCTTACCGATGGATGAAATACGGGCGATTCGCTTGCTAAAGGATGCTGATTTAAATAATGCTAAATCCGTTCTAGCGTTTGAGGCAACATTACTTGCTCATGGCATTGAAGAAGCAAATAAGGCTCATCATGCTGCAGCAAACATGTTTGGAGCGCGAATTGTTCCTAAGGAGATATTGCCGTCAAGCACAATACCACGAGATGAAGGATCAAAAAGAATTGATATGCATGACACCGTCATAATCAATGACACAGCCGCAGTTTCGGTATTTGAAGAGATTTCCGTGCCGCATACGATTATGGATAAGGAACAACTCAAAAAAGGCCTCCCGGCCTTTAAGCTGTATCATATGGTAGGGCTTGCAAGCTCGGGAAGTGCGGCAAGAAGACTCATTGAGCAGGGAGGCGCTTATGTTAACGGCAAGCGTATCGAATCTTATGATTATTTGTTAACTGATAGGGATATTGTCGATTTGGAAATATTATTAAGGGCCGGCAAAAAACGTTATCATAAAATAAAATTAATTTAAAATAATTAAAAAAAGACTTGATTAAATTTATTAAATAATTATATATTAAAAGTTTCTGTCAGTAAAATTAAAGTCTATCATTATGATACAAATTTTGTTGGTACATACTAAAAAAAATGTTGACAAAATTTATATAAATCGTATAATAAAATGCTCTAACTGTTTCGACAAAATAAAGCTCTTGGTTAAAGGCCATCATTTTTGATGACGCTTATTGATCTTTGAAAACTAAATAGTGACAGCTTGTGAGTTAGGTCTCAATGTTAAAAGATTGCATCTGTCGAAAGACAGAGCAATTTGTACAATTTAATTGGAGAGTTTGATCCTGGCTCAGAATGAACGCTGGCGGCGTGCTTAACACATGCAAGTCGCACGAGAACTCTTCTGCTTGCAGAAGATAGTAAAGTGGCGCACGGGTGAGTAACGCGTGGGTAATCTACCTCCGAATTGGGGATAACCCCGCGAAAGCGGGGCTAATACCGGATAATATCTTTTATATTTCGGCATTAAAGATCAAAGGTGGTCTCTACATGTAAGCTACTGTTTGGAGATGAGCCCGCGTGCCATTAGCTTGTTGGTAGGGTAATGGCCTACCAAGGCTACGATGGCTAGCTGGTCTGAGAGGATGATCAGCCACACTGGAACTGACACACGGTCCAGACTCCTACGGGAGGCAGCAGTGAGGAATTTTGCGCAATGGGGGAAACCCTGACGCAGCAACGCCGCGTGAGTGATGAAGGC
>JAZFVY010000329.1:0-6138 GCA_036447975.1 Desulfobacterales bacterium | reverse complement strand
TCTTGACGTTAACGATACGATTGCACAGCAGAATCGCAAAATGTTTTCTAAAAAAGGTGTTTTTGTCCTTAATGTCATGAGTTCGCCCGGATCGGGGAAGACCGCTATCCTTGAAAAGACGCTGTCGCATGTCATGCATGGAATCAAAAGTGCTGTGATTGTGGGAGATATCTGCACCTCAAACGACGCTGACCGGCTTGCCGTCTCCGGTGCACCTGTTGTGCAGGTCAATACGGATGCGTTCGGTGGAGACTGTCACTTAGCAGCTCATGTCATTAAAACGGCGGTCGGCAACTTTGACCTGGATGACATCGATCTTTTGATTGTGGAAAACCTTGGGAACCTGGTATGTCCGGCCGAGTTTGACATCGGCGAGGATTTACGTGTGGTTGTCCTCAGCGTCACGGAAGGAGAGGATAAGCCGGTAAAGTATCCCCTAATGTTTCGCGTATGTGATGCGGCCTTATTAAATAAAATAGATTTGCTGCCGCATCTCGATTATGACAGAAAAGAGACTGTCAATAATATCCTTCAGGTAAATCCAGGGATGCCGGTCTTTGAAATATCCGCAAAGACGGAACAAGGTTTTGCCCCCTGGATCGATTGGCTGAAGAGCCGGGTAAGCCGGAAGATAAACCCTTAATTATTCTATTAACCTTCTACTAAGCTGAAGGTTGATCTGGTCGGAACGATAGGTTCATATAATCTATGTCAAAAACTTATCCTGAATGTCCACTGTATAATCACGATAATTGCAAAGATCTTCACAATCCCAAACTCTGTGCCATTGTCAGGAAGGATAAAGTCTGCCTCAAAAAAAATAAAAAAGAGAAAGCCAAAGCCTAAAGTGGCTAATGTTTTGGTGGCCTGACAAAAATACGTCATCGAATTTACGAATTAGAGCACTAAGTCCACTGCCCAGGAATGACGGTCTTGCAAAATTTGCATCGATTCCCGTCCAGGTTATAGATGGGAATTTGATATCCGATCCGTTCAATCAGAAGCTTTTTACAATGATGGCAATAAGTGTTGTTTACTTCGGGATAGACCACGTTGCCCACATATACATAGCGGATCCCCTCGCCCATGGCCAGTTTGCGGAACTGGAGCAGGGTCGAAAGCGGGGTGGGCGGCAAGCGGTCGAGTTTGTATCTGGGGGAAAAACGTAGAAAGTGGAAGGGATAATCAGGTCCCAGGTTCTTAAGAATCCATTGGCACATCTCTTTTACCATGTCTGCTTCATCGGTATAACCAGGAACCACCAGATTCGTCACTTCAAAATGGATCCCCTCCTCATGTAGGGTTTTAAGGGTGTTCAACACCGGCTGTAACCGGCCGCCGTTCAATTTTTTATAGATGTCATCGCTGAATGATTTTAGGTTGATATTGGCGCCGTCCAGAACCCGGCACAGTTCCAGCAGGGGCTCCCTGTTTATGTAACCGTTCGAAATCCATAAATTATATATCCCTTTATCTTTTGCCAGCCGAGCGATATCGATCATGTATTCAAAAAAGGTGGTGGCTTCGGAATAGGTGTAGGCGATGGACGTAGAACCGGCGCGCTGGGCCGCTTTGACCACATCGGCCGGAAAAAACTCGTAATGGCGGACCTCATGTGGTTTGGCCTGTGAGATTTCCCAGTTCTGGCAATTTAAACAGCGAAAATTGCAACCGGTGGTGGCGATTGAAAAGGCCTTTGAGCGCGGTTTGAAATGATAAAGCGGTTTTTTTTCAATGGGATCGACATTCACGCTGCAAGGATTGCCGAACGTAAGGCTGTACAGGGTACCGTCCATATTGACTTTGGAACGGCAGATACTGCGATCGCCCGGCGCCAGCACACACCGGTTAGGACAGATACCGCAAACCACCCTATTATTGTTCGACTTTTTATAAAGAAACCCCTCATGTGACCATTCCCAAAGTTTTTTCGGCGCATCTCCTCTGAAAACCCTCCCTCGAATGTCGACTGGTCCCCCTGCTTGGACCGTTTTTGTTGAAAAAGGCCAGAAGCCCCGGGCCGGCATGGCGGTACAAAGAAGACCCGCGCTACAGTATAGAAAATGACGTCTGCTTATTCTTTTCATGAATCATTACCATTACAATCATACTGCAAAGCTTAAGGCCGATCAATCCTGCAGTGGCCCATATTATTCCGAAATAGGGTATCAATACCACACTGGTAACCAGAGTGCCGCAAGCAGCCCCTATCAGGTCGGCGGAAAAGGTTTGTGTTACTGCCGGAGCGTCGCCTCCCCTTAAATGGAGCGCCACCGGAAACTGAAAGCCGCAGATCAGCGAAACCACAAAACCGAAAACAAGGAAAAAAGCCACCGGCAGCCGATCCCCGAACTCTCTCAAAATCAGGATTAACATGACCATCAGGGCAATCAGCAGGGCATCGGAAAGCACCAGTGTCCGTTGTCCCCGGCTGCGCAGTCTGTCGCCGAACCAGGCGCCGGGTAAAAGGCCTGCAAGGAAAACAGTGACTATCAGGCCGATCTGAAGATAAATATAACCGAAAAAGATCTGAAATGCAAAGATGACCAGAACTTCGCTGCCCATGACTATAAAGCCCGTAGAAAAAAGTACAAACTCCTCTGCTGTAATTCGAATCATATAGATTAGGCACAGCACGGCCAGGACAACGATGAATCCGGTCGGTGATGTGGAAAACTTGGCAAACCATTGTATAAACATTATACGCATCAACTGGGGAAAATCATCATAGTTTTTGGGGGTCTCAGGATCCACCAACGCATTCAGACGCTCTATTCTTTCAGTTGTCAGGTTGCCGTAATAATAACCGCTGATGTAACGGGTGCTGATCCCTTTTTGAACCAGGCGCGCCGGGATATCGGTATCGATGGGAAGCGTGCTGCACAGAAAAAAAATCTTTTGTCCCGGCAGCAACAGGACGTTTTCGAAATGATCCGTCACGGTATTATACAGGGATGAAAGTTTCTGGCGTTGAGGTTCGGCTAGGTAGTTGTCAAATCCCTTCATGGAAAAACTCAATATTCCGTGCCGGGCGAGATGCTTCTTTGCCATGGCAAAAAAACGGTCGGTAAAGAACCTGTTGAGTTGAAAGGTGTCAGGTTCGGTCAGATTGACGATAATGGCGTCGTAGATTTTGTCAGAGTCCGCCAGATAGGCCCGGCCGTCTTGATGAATGACCTGAAGACCAGGAATCTTTTTGATCAGGCCGAACTTGAATTGGGCGGCGGCAACTTGTGGATCGAGTTCCACATAATCCACCGAGGCCGGCCGGTATTTTTGTAATTCAGCCAGCATACCGCCTTCGGCGGAGATCAACAGAATGTGTTGGGCCCGGTTCAACTGGGCCAGAGGATAATGGACGGTTTCTTCAGCCATGTTCAGATTCTGGCTGCCGAATAGCGGATTGCCTCCCACAAACAGGGTGAACTGTTCCTTGTCTTGATGTACCTCGATCCGGCCGTAACGGGATTCGCGGTAATGGACCAGTTTTCCTTCGGGCGGAACCAGAGACGATGTTTCCAGAAGAATGCCGGACAACAGAACGACAAAGGTCAATCCTATCCCCAGAAAAACAACGGGACGACGCCGGGAAGAGGGTGGGAATAAGAGGTAGGTTGCCAGCAGTAACGGAAGATTAGCAAAAAAAGCGGCCTGTAAAGGAGTGACTAGATAAACCAGAGCAAAGGAAAACAGAGCACCGCCGGCCACATCCCCAAGATTGTCGGTAATATAGATAAGTGTGCCGGGATAATCCGGGTTTTTGACCCTGATTACAAACAGGCTGAAGGGAAGGACGAACCCGAGCACAAGGCAGTAAGGCGCAATGGTTAAGAAAGTATAAGCCAGGGTGGAATAAAAACCTACCGAGCTTCCATGAATAAAGAAAACATCACGTAGCTGGCGAATGGCCAGAATTTGCACAGCGGGCAGGCCGGCCAGAACAAGGGAAAGCCAGGCCAGCCGGTTGACCGTGGCCTCCCATAAGCGCCGGGTGACCCAGCGTGCCAGGATGGTGCCGACTCCGCCCAGGATCAGCCAGTTGAAGAGAATCAGAGCGATGACGAACTCGTTGCCCTGGAATTGGGATAAAAATTCGCGGATAATCAATAACTGGGTCACCACAGAGGAAATGCCCGTGGCGATGACCACCCGCGTTATGGCACGCTCATTTTTCCTCTTCAAAATACTGAACCTGATAGGTCAAAACTTCCAGCTTTTCCTTATCGTTCTTCCATGCATCGCCCGACAGACGGGCCTTCTCGCAGAGGTGGGACAGAAACTTTTCCGGCTGGGGCAGCTGTTCCCAGACCTGGGGCAAAAAAGTGGCGCTGGCAGATCCTTTACGGAGAATAACTCCATCCACATTGACGCGCAGTTTGCTGAGCAGGTCCGCACTATCCTGGTATTCAAGAGGCTGCGGTTCAGTAAGGATGCTGACCTCGATGTCCACCTGGTCGAGTTCACCGGCTTTCAAAGGAGAGAATCGGGGGTCATTGAAGGCGGCATTGACGGCGTTGCGCCTGACCCCTTCCAAAATCGATTCGGTGGTATCCAGACTTCCGATACAGCCGCGCAGTTGGTCTTTACTGGTAAGGGTTACAAAGGTGCCCCGCATCTCCTGAAAACTGCTGTCTGACAGGTTGTCAGACTCGTCCCCGGCCGTCTTTTGGCCCAGTCTTTCCATAATGGTCTGCCGGGCCAGCCTCACCAGTGCCTGTCCCTGATTTTTACTCAAATTTAGAGGTACAACAGTTTTGTTCTGCATAGATGAACCTCCATAAAAAGCGATAGCCGCATAGCCGACAACCTTCGAATGATTCCCTGCAGTGTCGCCGCTGTTTGAATAATGGAGAAGAACCGGGTGCCAGTCGTGTTTGCGGGCCATGCTTATCGCAATCAGAATCGGTATTTTACCACAAGCTGCATTACTACGCCTTAACATTTTGTCAGCATCCAGATCTAAAATCATTTGGATGGTTTCCCGGTCCCTGACAACGGCCTCCGAATACCTGAGATAGTGGGACAAATCCGAACTGACCACCAGCAGTGTGTTCTGATCAAGCATAGGATCGAGGGCCTCCGCATAATTATCGATATGATCCGGGCCCAGAACAATCGGTATAAGTGCGAATTTTTTGAGGTAATACTGGAGAAAGGGCAAAACTACTTCCAATGAATGTTCAAGACGATCGGAAGCCGGAATCGCTTGAAACAGGCTTGATTGCATGCGCAACCTTGACGCATCTTCATGCAGCCTGACCAGGCCCAAGGGATTTATATAGGCCGCCACATCACTAATGGCGCCGCCCTTGAATCCGATGCGATGATCCGGCCCCAACAAGATGACCTTTTCGAATTGATTTTCCTTAAGTACCTGGGAGGCATGCGCCGCTGTTAAGCCGGAATAGATAAACCCCGCATGCGGCAGAATCAGGGCTTTTAGAGTGGTTTGAACTAGGTTTTGAGCCTGGGTTGGTTTCACCTGTCTGGTCAAACGATCAATAACTGCTGTCAGCTCTGATCTTGTGGCTGGATAAAAACTGCCGGCATATACCGATTTGCGGATTTTTTCGGCATAAGCCGAGTCAACCGGAAGGAAAACCAGGCAGAAAGCCAAAGGTATCATTAATAACAGTTTACAAGTTTTCTTCACGGCAAAACCACCTACATTTTAAATAGCCGAGCCCAAAAGACCCGGCTTTGGATTAACACAAAAAGGGTTTACTATCAATAATTTTGATGGTCTTGTAAAATTTCAATTTTAATGACGTCGAGGAGTTTTATCGCAAATTTGCCCCTAATTAAGCGTAATGGGTGATCAGATGTAAAATAGTGTGCTGTTTGAGAGTATTAGGGATCGTTTAGAAAGAGCCTAACTTCTATCACCGATTATAAAAAAATAAGCTTTTTAATATAATAATTTATCTAATGATATTACTGCTCTTTCTTTACGATCCCTTATACGCGAGTTCACACGATTTGTAATCTGATTACCCATGGAGCCCGGGGTCGCGGACCTCGACGAGGAGCGCAGCGCGGAAGCCGTCGAGGAGCTGGTGCGCCATCGCATGCTTCGCGCGGTCGGCGGCCGGTTCGAGCTGGTACACGACCGTATCCGGCAGATCGTCTACGAGCAGA
>JAZFVY010000328.1:0-3100 GCA_036447975.1 Desulfobacterales bacterium | reverse complement strand
GCAGGAAAAAATAAACAAAAAATATAGGGTAAAAACCTCCAATCCATAGGCTTGTTTTCTCAATAATCCTATTTTTTCTTTTATTGATTTCATCAGCAATTGAACCGCTTGTGTCATGCATTCAAGCTTGGGAATCCATAGCTGTCGTGGGAATCCATAGCTGTCGGCTGAAAGGACCTTGTTGGGAAGCTACTAATCTTCATGATGTATTGAATACTAGCAATTCCTCCGGCTATGGACAATTATGATGCCTTTTCCACATTTTAGGATCATGCCCTTTAGGGATATTTTCACAAGGGTCATCTGATGAATACCCCCGCAACTTGTTATATAAGGCGATCTGTTCAGGTGTCAGAATATTCGGGGTTTCCAAGTGTGTTGAAAGATGAACATACCGTAACTTTTTTTGAATCTGGGCGATTCGTTCGAGCAATATGCCTAATAATTCATCTGTGATCGTTCTATTAGAAAAATGATTATTTAATTCCCTTTCAAGTTCAATAAGTTCAAGGCCTAATGGAATAGCTTCTTGCTTCATCTTTTTATAAAGATCCTCTATCACACGGATTTGTTTAGCGCTAAGATGTATTTCTTCTTTCATTTCCAACAAGTGTACTGGTCCTGGTAAACCGTTTAGCTCTGCAGCTTTGGCTAATCCCCATCCTTTGCCATTTTTTAATTCCTCAATGTCAGTCTCTGATAAACTCTTGATCTCTCTCTTTTCTTCACCAGCATATTTGGATTTATAAGAATGGTCTGCTGCTGAGAGTGTAGACGGAGTTATCATTATTAAAATCAAGAATAGCATTGTGACTTTTGTTTTCATTATAATTTTTCCTCTAGAAAATCATCGTACAGCATTTATTATGGGGGCTTCCCAACCTTCGTATTGAATAGACGAATTGTTTTTTACCCATATAGGGATGTTTAATAGACGACTTTATAAAAATCTTACATGGAACAAAAAATGGCCTGATAGCCAGCTTTGAAATGTAGTGTCATGCTTTTAAATCAGAATTGTCGAAATTACAGATTTATAGCAGTAAAACGTAACAAATTCTGATTTTTCTTTTATTATTGGTAAGTTATATGTGATTAACTTACCTTTTATTTTTGTGATTGTCAAGCAGCAATTGATATCCAATCATCAGCCTGGATCAAACATCTGGTTTGAAAGCGGCTGTGCCGAGCGTTGCAGAACATTTCTCATGGCCTTGAAGTAGTCTCTCTGAATTTTCAGGTTTGGCACCTTGCAATATCTTGTTTCTTTCAATATCCCACGCGATTATATGGTGCAATCCCCCAGGAACATCTATTCACGACTTTCTTGGCATAAATCATACATTATCACGAAAACACCTCGATCGAAACTGTAAATTTGAAGGGATGTACCCAAATCCTACGTTGATGTTACTTTAAAGGATTTGGCTACAAACAATGAAACTTATAATTTGAGGGGCCGCTTTTCCCGGACCGCTGAGTTGCGCTGGAGCGGATGTTTATTGAATCAATCTTTTCCGCATTGCTCCGAGGGCAAGGTTTGTAAAGAAAAGAAAAAATACGGTTAAGTACCCGATACTGATGATCGGTGAAATTTCGTTGGTTCCGATGCTGAACAGACGGGCCAGTTCGACCAGATGGTAGAGAGGGAAGGCGAGTGCAACGGGCTGCGCCCATACAGGCAGATTGGAAACAGGGAAAAAGGTTCCGCTGAACAAAAACATCGGTGTAATGAAGAGAAATATCGGAAGATTGAACATGTCGATGGTCGGGATTATCCCCGTAAAGAACATGCCGATGGCTCCGAAAGCCAACCCGCCGAAAAATGCCAAAGGAATCAGCAACAGTCCAACGGGAAACTGAACAAATCCCATTAGACCAAGGACAGTTAACATGATCGTCGCAGCACCCACCGACTTGGTGGCGCTCCAGGCAATTTCGGCGATGATGATTTCCTCTAACGACAGTGGTGTTGCCAGCATGCCGTCAAAAGTCTTCTGATAATACATGCGGACAAATGATGCATAGGTAGTTTCAAAAAACGCATTCCACATCACAGCAGTGGCGATCAATGCTGGTGCAATGAACTCCGTGTATGAAAGATCTACCCCACCGTATTTCACATTGTCGATTAATCCACTGAAACCCAAACCGAAGGCCAGAATATAGAACAACGGTTCAAGTAGAGGCGTCAGAAAGTTCACCTTCCAGATTTTCTTGTAAACCACCAGGTTTCTTTTCCATACCCTCAGAAAACGCAATGAAAATAGAGCAGGATCAATCATTCTCGAAGTTCCCTTCCCGTTAAACGTAAAAATACATCTTCCAGTGTGCTGTTGCGGTAAATGCACTTTTCATTGCAGAATCGTTCTCGAATGGTGTTGTTCAAACCCTTTCCTTCAGGCTCATACAATATCAGGCGTCGGCCAAGATCATCGTGCTCAATGGCGTGTTCTTTTACATATTCGATCAGTGCCTGATCTGGTCCTTCGATTTCGATGATATTTTTACCTGCATACCGGTCGATTAAGTCTTCAGGGCTACCATCCACCAGAATTTCACCATGATCCATAATAACCAGACGGTCACAGAGTCGGGAGGCTTCTTCCATGTAATGTGTGGTAATCACGACGGTCAACCCGGTCTTTTTAAGCTCTTCCAGTTTTTCCCAGACCTGGTGCCGGGACTGGGGATCAAGCCCGGTCGTGGGCTCGTCTAATATCAGAAGTTCCGGCCGGTTGATCAGCGACCTGGCCAAAATCAGCCGGCGGGCCATTCCACCGGAAAGCTCCATGACCTTGGAATCTTTTTTATGGCTCAGGGCAAAAAAATCGAGAAGCTCCCTGGACCGTTCGGCGGCCTCTTTTTTGGGGATTAAAAAGTATCCGGCGAACACGTGTAAATTTTGTTCTACACTCAAGTCCGGATCCAGGGTGTTTTCCTGTTGACAAACACCAATTCTGGCTTTAATCCTGCGGAAGTGAGTGTTGATGTTCATACCGAAGATAAGCAGCTTACCCCGAGTCGGTGGTGAAAAGCCGTACAGCATTCGGATCGTTGTGGTTTTGCCGGCGCCGTTGGGACCAAGCAGACCAAAAAA
>JAZFVY010000327.1:0-2396 GCA_036447975.1 Desulfobacterales bacterium | reverse complement strand
TGGGGACAGCTACAGCAAAAGAAAGGGTCGTTGTTTATACTTCTCTGGAAAATGAAGAAGTTGTAGATTACCTTGAATTTGCAAAAAAGGAGTTGCCTGATCTTGATATACAGGCAATTAGACTATCAACAGGTGAACTCGGTGCCAGGATGCTGGCAGAAAAAGACAATCCTCAAGCTGACTGCATATGGGGCTGGGCCGTAACGAACATGTCGGAATTTGTCCCTAAAGGTATGCTCGTAAAATATAAACCCAAGGGTTGGGACAAAATTCCGGCCCATTTTAAAGATCCTAACGGATACTGGGTAGCAATCGATTTATATGCCGCCGCACTGGTTGCCAATACAAAAGTATTACAATCGAAAAATCTTCCCATGCCTAAAGGTTGGAATGATCTCCTGAACCCGGTGTATAAGGACAAGCTTATCATGCCGAATCCCGCCAGCTCCGGCACAGGTTTCCTGCAAGTTGCCAGCCTTTTGGTTATGCTTGACCCGGATTATAAAAACAAGCCGGTTGCGGAAAATAAAGCGTGGGATTTTCTGAAAAAGTTAGATAAAAATATGGGTCAGTACATTAAAAGCGGATCAAAGCCGGCAAAACTGACTGCCGCCGGTGAATATGCCATCGGACTCTCTTTTGCTTTTGTGTATTCATCGTTAAAGAAGAAAGGTTTTCCGGTGGCTATGGTGCTTCCCGAAGAGGGTGCCGGATATGAATTAGAGTCAAATGCACTCTTGAAGGGTGCAAAACATGAAAAAGCGGCCAAGAAATTTCTGGATTGGGCCATAAGTAAAAGCGCCATGAATCAATATGCAAAATTTAAACTCGGGGTGACATATCCGAACATTCAAGGGCCAAAGGATTTGCCTGCTTTAAAGACGATCAAGCTGGCGCCGATGGATTTCCCCTGGCAATCGAAAAATCGCGTAAAGATTCTTGAAATATGGCAAGATCTTTTCGTCAGATAGAAATTGCAATAATTGTGTTTGAAAGCTTCATCAATCCTCAGCCGGGATTGATGAAGCTTTTTTATTAAAAGATTGCGAAAATATTAGGAGAGTCACAGGCTAATATGTCCAAAAAGCTGGTTATAGAAAATGTAAGTAAACATTTCGGCTCGCTTGTTGCGGTAAATAATGTCAGCCTGGAAATTGAACCGGGTGAATTTCTTTGCTTTTTAGGTCCCAGCGGATGCGGGAAAACAACCATTCTCAGGATGATCACCGGATTTGAACAGGTAACATCGGGAAATATCATTTACGATGCGAAAATTATTAATGATATTATCCCACAAAAAAGAGAATTTGGAATTGTTTTTCAGTCTTATGCGCTTTTCCCGAACATGACGGTCAATCAAAACATCGCATTTGGTTTAAAAATGCGAAAAATGCCTCAAAAGCTTATCGATGAAAGAGTCGTTGAAATGCTGGAGCTTTTAGGCTTGTCTGGATGGGAAAACCATTATCCTTCACAGCTAAGCGGAGGGCAACAGCAAAGGGTTGCCCTTGGCAGAGCCCTCGCCATAAACCCGAGTGTTCTTCTTCTTGACGAACCTTTAAGTGCCCTTGACGCTAAAATACGCTTGCGGCTTAGAACCGTTATCAAAAAATTACAAGAAGAGCTGGGAATTACCATGATCTATGTGACCCATGATCAGGAAGAAGCCCTGGCACTTGCTGACAGAGTTGTCATTATGAGAGATGGTGAATTCAGACAAATCGGTTCTCCTTTTGAAATATATAAAGAGCCAAAAACAAGTTTCATCGCTGAATTTGTGGGTACCTCCAATTTTATTACAGCCACAAAAAAGAATGGAAAAATACAATTCGGACAACTGGAATTCATGGTCGCGGACATCACAGATGTTGATGGGGAAACTGTTTTCCTTGCAATTCGACCTGAAAATATTGAGATCGTGGATGTAACTATCTCTTCTGAAAATTGTGTGCCTTCAAATGTTGTTGAAGTTGATGCAGAAGTTATTAATTTTCTTGGTGCTATTGTGAGAATTACTTTTTTCCTTGAGGGAGAAGAAATGTTTGTTGACCTGCCAGAAAAGGAGTTTGAGAAAATACATCTGAAAAGAAAGGAAAAAATGAAGCTTTATTTTCCACCCGATGCTTTCCATATTTATACCGAACTATTCAGAAAATTAATTTAAAGCGTATTTGAACAATGAATACCAGCCCAAAAGAATATGCCGTGCCAATGGAATATGGGATTTCATCTGCAAGGATGGAGATTGACAGATTCATTGTTCCCACTGTGACCATTTTCATTGCATTGCTGCTTTTCTTTTTTATGCTTTTCCCCCTATGGTCCATCCTTAAGTTGAGTTTTTTCAAAGGCGGCCAGTTTGGTATTGCAAATTTCACGCTGGCAAATTTTCATAA
>JAZFVY010000326.1:0-5302 GCA_036447975.1 Desulfobacterales bacterium | reverse complement strand
CTTCAGGAAGCGCTGTCGACGTGTTTGAAATTGACGGTGCCTCAAACACCGGTGTTGATCAGGTCAGGGAACTGCGTGAAAACGTCAAGTACATGCCCGGGCACAGCCTTTACAAGATTTATATTATCGATGAAGTCCACATGCTCAGTATCGCCGCATTTAACGCCCTTTTAAAGACTATAGAAGAACCCCCGGCCCATGTAATGTTTGTTTTTGCCACAACAGAGCCTCGCAAGATTCCTATAACGATCCTTTCCAGGTGCCAGCGGCATGATTTCAGACAGATAGATGTTGAATCAATTTCAAAGTCTCTGAAAAATATATGCACGAAAGAAGGTGTTGAAATAGCCCTCGAGAGCTTGGGGTTAATTGCGCGTGAAGCCGGCGGGAGCATGAGAGACGGCTTGAGCCTTCTTGATCAGGCGATATCATGCACCCAGGGGACGATAACACATGAACAGGTACTCGATATATTAGGTGTTATCGACAGAGAAAGCATTTTCCATATTTCAAAGGCTATCTTAAACGGGGACATCACGAAGGTTCTTGATCTTTTGGATGAGATTTACAGCGGCGGCCATGATATGAAAAAGTTTTATGCCGATCTGATTGAACATTTCAGAAACCTGCTGGTCGTCAAAATGGGAAAAAAAATAGACAAATTAGTGGACATCCCGTCGCATGAAATTGAACTGATGCTTGATCAGGTAAAGGGGGTTTCCGTAACATTTTTGAATCAGATTTTTGATTTGCTCTTCCAAGAAGAGGTTATTATAGGACATTCAACACAGCCGAAACTGGCCATTGAAATGGTTTTCATCAAGATGTTTCAGATAAAACCGGCTTTACCCATTGATGTCCTGATTGAAAAGCTTGAAAATCTTAGAAAAGATATTGACGAAACTCGGACCGGTTTTCGTGATACTGAAAACAAAATTGCGTGTCAGGATGACACTGAAAGTTCGCAAGTAACATCAAGCAAGGCAACAGGCACTGCAGAAACGATAACGCCCTTTGAAAAAACGCCTTTTGATTCGAATGAAGATATTGACAGAACATGGAAAAGATTTTTATCAATTCTTTCAGACAAGTATCCTTCTCTTGCTGCACTTATGACAAATTCAACTATGAAAAGGCTGGGGGATCAACGTCTGGAAATCGAAGTGAACGGCAACGATTTTAACATAAACATGGTCATGAAAGATAAAAACACAGCCATTATCAAAAAAGTGTGCGGGGACTTGTTCGGCCCAGAGATGGACATAATTATTAAGGCCGAAAAAATACAAAACACTGAAAACCAGCAGAAAAAAAGCCGGGATAGCCGTTTGAAGCAGGAGGCTTTAAGCCACCCTCTGATCACTGATGCAGTGGAGATTTTCAACGGTAAGGTTGTTGACGTCAAGATTCTGTAGGAGGTATTGTAATGAAAGACATGGGAAACATGATGAAGCAGGCCCAGAAGCTTCAGTCTAAGATGTTAAAATTGCAGGAAGAAATGGCTGAAAAAACGGTTGAAGCCAGTTCCGGCGGCGGTATGGTAAAGGTTGTAGCCAACGGCCGGCAGCAGCTGCTATCAATTCAGATAGAAAAAGAGGTTGTTGATCCGGAGGATTTGGAAATGCTTCAGGATCTGATACTTGCAGCTGTTAATGAAGCTTTGTTAAAATCGCAGGAAATGGTTACCGGAGAGATGAGCAAGCTTACCGGTGGTATGAATATACCGGGATTAATGTAACCTAAAATATGCATACAAATTTTAAAAGAATTAAATAAACATAATTATACTAAACAGTTAACGTTTGACCATTTGTTTTACATGCGCATCATATGGCTGAGCACATAAAATAAAGTTTTTCAAATTTGTACCCTTCGGGATTGCCCCTTTGACCTCATTTTCTGCGTTGCAGGGTGTTTGCAGTAGTTTACTACGGCTGCACACCCTGCGCCTTGAAAATGAGGCCAAATCGACAATTGCAGATTTTAGGTATTATTAAATTAACAGGTTATTACTGTGAGCCATTATCCACCATCGATATTGAAATTGATTGAAAACTTTTCCAAGCTTCCGGGTATAGGAGAAAAAACCGCCGAGCGTCTGACAATGCATGTACTCCGTGCGCCGCGCAGTGAGGCTGAACAGCTCTCTAACAGCATAAAAGAAATTAAAGAGAAGGTAAGGCTATGTGCAATGTGTTTTGCGTTTAGCGACGCCGATATTTGCAATATATGCAGTGACCAGAGAAGAACCCCCTCAATCCTATGTGTGGTGGAGCAGCCACCCGATATGGTTGCAATTGAAAAATCGGGTTCTTTTGCGGGTCTGTATCATATCCTGCAAGGCGTACTGTCTCCCATGAACGGTATCGGACCTGATAGTATCAGGATCAAAGAACTTATCTCAAGGATTGCCAAGGGAAAGATCAAAGAGGTTATTCTTGCCACAGGTACAAATGTCGAAGGAGAGGCCACTGCCGCCTATCTTGCAGAACGTATAGAGAGCTACCCTGTCAAAGTTACGCGAATCGCTTCAGGCGTTCCAATGGGGGGTGATCTGAAATATGTGGACCAGGTTACATTGAAAAGAGCCATGGAGACCAGGCATGCCGTCTAATCCTGAAGAACCTTCAGATATTTTCAAATGCCAGCAATGCGGTGATTGTTGCATGGGATTTGGTGGGACCTTTGTAACCGAAAAAGAAATCAAAACCATAGCCGGTTATTTAAATACCGATCCTGGGAATTTTGTTGAAAATTACTGCCAGATTGCAGGAGGAAAGCCGGTTCTGGCCCAAGGCAAGGACGCTTACTGCATATTCTGGGACGAATTATGCACCATTCATCCGGTTAAACCCCGCATGTGCAGGACATGGCCTTTTATTAAAAGCGTATTGGTTGATACGGTCAATTGGTACATCATGGCCGGGATATGCCCAGGCATCCATACGGATGTGCCTGACAGCGAAGTGATAGAATGTGTAAGCAAAGAACTTTCAAAGAATTTATAAAAGCTTCCAGGCTTTTACATCTGAGAGTTTGTAAACATTATTCCCTGCCCTGTCCGAGATTATCTTGCGGAGAATATCCCTTGTTTCAAGGTCTTGCAGACCTTCAAATAATGACTCCCTGGTGCTGTTCCACATTTCGGAAAGATTCTTGGTGGAAATAACAGTACCGGCGTCCGCCAGGCTGCAACATAACAGGTATGCTGAAACTGTCTCCACAGAAAGCCCCAGATCAAAAATTTTCTGGTTCATGGACGGGGTTTGATTTTGCGAATTCATTTGTGCTCCTTGATGATATGAACCTATAATGCTTATTGATTACGTTTTTTCAAAAAATTAATTTAATACTATTATTAATTATCTAAAATCAATAAAAAGTACTTAAATTATACAATGATCGGAATATTCGACTCAGGAATAGGCGGGCTTACAGTTGTGAGGTCATTAATGGGACATCTCCCAGGTTATGACATTATCTATTTTGGCGATACTGCACGCACGCCATACGGGAGTAAGAGCCCTGAAACAGTTATTGGATATGCGCTGGAAAATACAGAGTTTTTGTTGAACAGAGGTGCAAAAATCATTGTAATGGCCTGCAATACCGCTTCTAGTGTAGCAGCAGAAAGCTTGGCTGAAAGATTCGATATCCCCATATTCGAGGTTATAACCCCGGCAGCGGAAATATCGATTAAAACTTCAAGAAAGTTCAGAGTTGGTGTTATCGGAACAAGGGCCACTATAAATAGCGGCATTTATGAAAAAAAGATCAAGGCAATGAAACCGGAGGCAAAGGTCTATTCAGCCGCCTGTCCCCTCCTTGTGCCATTAGTGGAAGAAGGGTGGCTGAAGAAACCTGAAACCGCGATGATCATAAAAAAATATCTGCATCCCCTGAAAGTCAGGCAGATAGACACACTCATTCTGGGTTGTACCCATTATCCTCTCTTAAAAGATAAAATACAAAGAAAAATCGGCAAAAGGGTTTCTGTAATAGACTCTTCCATAGCAGTTGCGGAAAAGGTAAAAGATTTTTTGGGGAATCATATTGAAGTCGACAATCTGCTGACCCAAAACGGCGAGTTCAGGCTTTTTGTGTCAGATGTCACCAACCAGTTTGAAAAGACGGCAAGGTATACACTAAAAAGAAATGTGGTTCTAGAGCATGTAAAAAGTCAATAACCTCAATTGATGTTTAATTCACTGTCTTAAGGGATTGATAGAGCTCTTTTGCTTGATAAGAACTACGCACAAGCGGCCCGCTGGCAACTTCAGAAAACCCCATTCTAAGAGCTGCCTCCTTCCAGTCAGCAAATTCTTCTGGTGGAATAAAACGTTCAACTTTTAGGTGTCCCTTTGTGGGCTGAAGATATTGGCCCAGCGTAAGGATGCTACAACCTGCGCCAAGAAGATCCCGCAGCGTCTTTTTGACTTCTTCGGAGAACTCACCTAATCCTAACATAAGGCCCGATTTAGTTGGGACTGAAGGGTCGTAATACTTGGCCAGCTTTAATAGTGCAAGTGAGCCACGGTAGTCGGCCTCTGGCCGAACAGATGGATAAAGACGTGGAACAGTTTCAAGGTTATGGTTCAACACATTGGGACGAGCTCCCACAACCACTTGAAGCGCATCTTCATTCCCTTGAAAATCCGGTATTAAAACTTCCACAAGCGTATCGGGCATTCTTTTGCGTATTTCTTTAATCGTTTTTACAAAAATACCGGCCCCGCCGTCAGGGAGATCATCCCGTGTAACGGAAGTTATGACCACATAGCTCAAGCCCAGGCTTTGTACGGCTTCGGCAACCCTGGTCGGTTCTCCGGAGTCTGGCAGTCCTGACGGTCCGTGAGCCACTGCGCAGAAACGGCAGTCGCGCGTGCAGCAGGGTCCCATAATCAGGAAGGTTGAAGTCTTTCGGGAAAAGCATTCCCAGAGGTTGGGGCATTGGGCTTCCTGGCACACGGTGTGAAGCCGGCTTTTACTTAGCAGAGACCTTACCTTTTCATAGGTGGGCCCCGTTGGAAGATTCCGCTTTAACCAACGGGGTTTTGCAACCCGCGTTTTCTGTTGTTGATTATGATTCATCAATATTCAATCTTCATTTTTTGAAGGCTTGTCATAACAAGTCCAATCTCGAAAACCGATTTTAGGTGAAGCTTTATGTTCTCCCGCACCTGATTCATGGATACTTTACGTGATATCTCCCGCTCCATGGATGTTATCCCCATATTATCAAGACCGCAGGGATTTATCCACCCGAAAGGTTTCAGTGAGATGTTGACGTTGAATGCCATGC
>JAZFVY010000325.1:0-5163 GCA_036447975.1 Desulfobacterales bacterium | reverse complement strand
AGCGGCATGGGTTCGTACAACTTCCTGCAGACGAAACAGACCAAACATATCACCTTCTGAATTACGGGTTTCACGAATACCGTCGGTGCCGACGATGACAATGCTGCCCGAAGTCCAGCCTTCTCGCGCATATTCCTGGAATTGAAAGTCCTCATCTACACCCATAGCCACGCCTTTTCCGGTCAATTCGATAAAAATTTTCTCAGAGGAATCGAAGAGGATGGCTGGTTCATGGCCTGCTCGGACCCAGCGCAAGGTTTTTGCCGAAGAATCGATTTCCAGGAAAAATATGCTCATGAACCGGCCGGTTTCGTAGCTGTCCCTGGTCAGAAAGCGATTCACTTCATCTAAAAGCCGAGCCGGGCCTTTGAAATCTTGGAGTCCGAAGAGGAGGAAGGCCCTGGCGGTTGTCATGTGCAGGGCCGCCCCTACGCCGTGGTCGGAGGCGTCCGCAACAACCACCCCCAATCGGCCGTTGGGCAGCTTGTAGTAATCGTAATAATCTCCGCCGGTTTCATCACAATATATGCTGGTGCCTGAAATATCCAGACCGGTGTGGGTCGGCGCTGTCAGGGGCAGAAGATTTTGCTGAACTTCTTCCGCCAGTTTGAGGGCGGTGATGAGCTTCATACGATGCCTGAGACCTTGGATCATTGTATTGGTGTGTCCGGCGATGACGCCAAATTCATCGTGAGTTGCCACAGGAACAATTTTCGTAAGGTCACCACGGGTGATCTGTTCCAGAACACCTGTTTCATTATCAAAGAGAAGCCTCAAGTTTCTGGAATAAGAAAAAATCAGGTTCACAATCATTGCCAGAAGAACTGCCATGATGAAAAATATCTCATACATTACCGATTTCTGCGCCTGTGAATATGATATGGGGTTTTGTTCAATTTTTGAAAGCCATGCGATGTCCTTGGAGATAACCAAAACGACAATTATAGAAACAAAGAGTGTTACCGATATGGCAACCAGGGAAAATTTTCGGGTCATGGAGTATAGGCGCTTAGGCGGTGGAAGAGCCGTATCCCGGGCTATAGCGTCTAATATGACGGTACTCTCCCGTGCCAAAGCCATATCAAGGGAGAAGAAGAAACCGGCTACCAAACAGCCCAAAACCAGCTTTCCTCCACTCATGATGAGCGGAAAATTATGAAATATCTTGTTGTATAACACGACGCAGAATGCCGCGACCAAGCAAATTGATATGTCCAAGAAAAACTGCCGTTTGGGCTGATCGGTGTCTACGACTGAGAGAACAAAAAAACGCTCCAAGGGTTTGCGCAGTATAAGGATTATTAAGAAGGCCGTAAAAAGTGTTACCCCCAAAAGCACGGGAGGCATGCTTTCAAGGAACGGTCACACTTGTCCACCATAAAGGGTCAACGCGACAACAGCAAATAAATAATGAAATGTGATTCGCATAAAAAGCTTTTTACGTTAGAGGTAAAACAGAATTTTTATCCTATTTGAGTTAACTAATCATATTAATCCACCCGCTATGCAGATTAATCCTCTGAAATATTTATGGGTAAGTCTGTTTGCCAATTAAATAAATCGAGCAGCCAGCAGAATTCGGATCTGAACTGCCTATAATGTGAATTGCTTACATAACGACTTTCACCGCTGCTTGTTAAAGGAACAATATCATCTTGCCAATTATATTTCCACTCTTTAAATTGGGCCTTAAGTTGGCTATTAAGTTTTCTGGTGGAATGAAAAATGCCTGAATTTTCTAGAAACCAATCCCGGGGACTAAAGCCGTCCCTATTATTAAGCGCTTTTAGGATCGCTTTGGGCAGATCCCTGTCGGTTGCGGCAATACCGGTTTTCGGGTTGATTATATCCATATTGATTCCCCCCATTGATGAGGAAATGACACAAGGAAGATCAGACCTGTAGAATTCATAAACAGATCTGCATCCATTTTCGTGCAGTGCAAGGTGAACACCAATTCTGCAGCGGTCTAACTGCTTCGGTACATCCTTGCGCATGATATTGGCAAGTACGACAACCCTCTCATCAAGTCTTTTTCTTCTCGTCTCCTGTTTAAACTTCTCCACATTGGTTTCATCTCCCCTGCCCAGAAAGAGCGCTGTAGTGTTTTTCAACAGGGGATGGTCCATCAGCTCAAGCATAAAGAAGTGACGTTTGCGATCCATCTCATCAAAGGTTGCGTTGAAAACGATATCAAAGCTTTTTTTCCTGTCATGTGAAACTTCTATATCGGTTTCAAGATAATCTCCGTGCGCGAGCCTAGTTATAACAACTCCCGGCTGGCTTTTAAGAAATGCAGCATCTTCATGGGAAGAGACACCAAAGAGGGTGGGATCTTCAAGGGTAGAAAATACTCGCATCCATGTGTGGCGGAAAACGATCCCTGCTGCAGGTTCAATGTATAACATATAATGTTTGCCAAGTTCTTGAAGAAGCTCAGGAATGGTGAAAAAAACATAGGGGATGGAAAATATCCGAAGAACGCCTTTTTCAAAGGGAAGGCGCGGTTTCTTGAGAATCTGGCAAAAATTTTTTAGTTTGAACTTTTTATGGTTTTTTTTCGCGATCTTACTTTGAATCGTTTCCTGTTCAAGTTTTAAAAAGGCTATGATTTCAGTTTCATCCGAAAGATCTGCCTGGGTTTTTTTGAGCCAGCTCCACTGTCCCGGAAAAGGGAGAAGGGCAAGAAAGAGCATCGCCTGTCGTTTGATAAATGGGTCACGGCTTCCAGCCAGCTCTTCAAAAAGGGATACCCTTTCTTTTAAGGCCTCATAAGGCCATTGAAGCCCTTTTGACACTTCGAGTTCCGGGCGCTGCCAGACCAGAGCCTGGACAAGGGCAGCTTTTAACCCGGTTCTGAATTTATAGTACCAGGCCGGATCCGTGGAGTTAAAGAGACTGTTTGAATCTACACGGTTAAAAAAGTCTTCCATTCTTTCGATGGCATTAAGTCTGCTATTCATCAGTTCTCCAGAGGCAATAAACTATTGGCAGCAATTCCGCATAAATGGAAGAAAGCGTATGTCGGGTGTTTTGAAGAGTGGCACTATATTTATGACTATAGCAGCATGCTTCAGTTATCAAGTATTATCTAACACGTTTATCAGGTTTTTCTCTTGTTTTTTATTTTTTCCCTTGGTAAAAAGATGGTTTATGAATTATTAATAATGAATTCACCAACTATAACAACGGGACTGTAGCAACGGTTGGGATGCTATATGAAAACGACAAAGACTTACAATATTTTAATGTATTCCCACGATACATTTGGACTCGGACATATACGTCGAACCATGGCAATCGCATCTCACCTCCGGAGCTCCAACACCAATATTCTTATTCTGACAGGATCACCCCTTGCCGGCCGCTTTTCTTTTCCCCAGCAGATCGACTTTGTTCGTATTCCGGGAATGATTAAAAAAACCAATGAGGAATATCTTCCCCTTTCTATCAAGATCAATCCCCGGCATGCCTTAGATATCCGACAGAGTATCATCAAAGCAACTGCCAAAACCTTTCAGCCCCATCTTTTTATTGTGGATAAAGAGCCTCTTGGGCTGAAGAAAGAGGTCCTGCCCACACTTAAATGGATGCGGCGTAACCAGCCAGATACACGGACCGTCCTTGGGCTCAGGGACATCATGGATGATGCGGAAACCGTTAAGAAAAGCTGGAAGAAAAAGGGTGTCTACGACATTCTGGATACGCTTTACAGTGAAGTATGGACATATGGTATTCGTGATTTTTATAACCCAATCGAAGAATACGATATCCCGGAGAATATCAGCCAAAAGATGCAATTTACCGGTTATATCCCTCGCAAGGTTCCCAATAGAGAGGAAGTGAAAAAGGAAAAACAAAGAAACAGTATAAGAGAGGGGCAAAAGCTTGTTGTGATCACTACCGGCGGCGGTGGAGACGGGTATCTGGTGATGGATGCATTTCTATCTATGCTGGAATCTCAAAAGCGTCCGTTTCCTTTCGCCAGTATTTTAATCACCGGGCCGTTTATGCCACGAAGGGAACGCGCAAAAATCTTCAAGCGGGCTAGAAAACTCGGGATCCTGGCGTTTCATTTTTACAGACATATGGAAAAAATACTGGCGGCAGCCGATCTGGTTGTCTGTATGGGCGGGTACAACACGCTATGTGAGCTTATGAGCCAAAAAACCGTTACTCTGCTCATTCCCCGGGAGACCCCCCGAAAGGAACAGCTGATCCGAGCCAAGTGCTTTCACCACCATAACTTGGTGGAGTATATCCCGTGGAATGCCCTTTCACCAGAAACCCTGCGCCAAAAGATCATTCACCTTCTAGAACATCCCGAGTTTTATCAGAATGCCATAGCCAAATTCCAGATGACAGGTCATAAAATTATTCGTCAGCGCCTCCAGGCATTTAGGAATAGAGAGCTATGAGCAGTCCCCAGAAACCTGTTTTGGGGATGATCCTTAAAGGATATCCTCGCATTTCGGAAACCTTTATATCCAACGAAATACTTTTACTGGAAAAGCTCGGTTTTTC
This sequence comes from Desulfobacterales bacterium, assembly GCA_036447975.1. Lineage (GTDB taxonomy): Bacteria > Desulfobacterota > Desulfobacteria > Desulfobacterales > UBA11574 > JAUVVL01. The sequence goes on along the minus strand of JAZFVY010000325.1, from coordinate 639 downwards.
CATTCACATATTTTCCATGCGCAATCCTCGTGAACCGTTTTCCCATAATAATGTCAAAGATATTCAGGCCAGTGTTGATTACCTACCCCAGACGATTATTGAGGCCCTTCCACAGCTTTTGTACCATAATTTCATGCTTGCACTGCGAATTCACCGCAGATATGGTAACGCTATTAAAGTTGCCTGCAGGCGCTTTCTGCGCACCCGCAAATTGGCAACCATTAAACATCTCCTGCAGGCTGGATATCTGGTGCATAAGCTCCTTCCCGGGCGCAGAATCGTTCATTTGCATGCCCATTTTGCCCATTCTCCTTCCTCCGTGGCCATGTTTGCCAGTCAGTTAAGCGGACTTGATTTCAGTTTTACCGCTCATGCCAAAGACATATACACCTCCAACCCCGAGCAGCTTCAGGAGAAAATCGCCATGGCCTGCTTTGTCGTAACCTGCACTGAATACAATAAGCGCTATCTGAACAGGATTGCTAACAATAGGACTACACCAATTCATCGAATTTATCATGGAATTGATATTGAACTCTTTTCCGGTGAGCAAAAAGGAAGAACACCGGTTGAGCCGTATCAGATCTTCACTGTGGCTCGGATGGTGAGCAAGAAAGGGTTGCCTACCGTTTACAGGGC
>JAZFVY010000324.1:0-2388 GCA_036447975.1 Desulfobacterales bacterium | reverse complement strand
ATTGAACGCCAGATTTAGAAGTACCTGTTGCAGTTGCATAGGATCAGCCATGGTCTCAGGGATGGTGTCATCAAGATCCTTCATAACGTTTATCTTAATTGAGGAGTTGGATGAAAGAAATGGGTGTTTCAAAGAAAAATCAATGGTTTGATCGAGCAGATCATTCAGGTCTACAACCGATAACTGGAGTTTTGGCGGCCTGGCAAAATTGAGGAGGCTCTTTAATAATGCTTCAATTCGTTTAATCTCATCGACTGCTTTCAATACTATTCCTCTGTCCTCTGCCGAGATGTTATGTTCGTCAAGGAGTACTTCTACTGAAACCTTTATACCTGCCAGCGGGTTTTTAATTTCATGAACCAGTCCTGCTGCCCATTCACCGACTATTTTCATCTGCTGTGCCCTTTGCATCACCTCTTCCACCCTTTTGCGCTCAGTTATATCCCTGACAACATGAACTATTCCAATCATCTGGCTATTATCATCATAACGAGGCATGGCTCTAACTTCAAGGTGCATACCAAGATGTGTTTCATAAGTTTCAAAAGATGAGTCTTTTCCAGTATCAAAGCACTCGCAGCTAAGGCAATTGTCGGGCGGGCAATTTTTGCCATGATAAAACTCATAGCATTTAACTTTATTATTTTCTAACAAAGGCAGTTTAAGGGTATCAATGGCCGCCTTGTTGGCACGTATGATATTAAAATCCCCGTCATGGATCGTAATCATATCGGTGATGACATTAAACGTGGCCTCCCAGTCATGCTTGGCTTGAAGGACTTTATCTTCCATTTCCTTACGATTCGAGATGTCCCGGTCGATGGCTAAAATATATTTATGGCCCATAAATTCTAACAGCCCGGCATTAATTTCAACAGGAAAAACAGTACCATCTTTTTTCCGATGGGTTATTTCTTCTGTGATCCATTCCCCATTCATTATACGTTTCACCCGTTCCGGCGCCCCATTAGCGGCATCAGGAGAATCAAGATCTTTTATTAAGTTGAGATCCAACAGTTCTTCAATCGTATATTGGTGCATTTCAGCTGCCGCAGGGTTGACTTCCACAATATCGCCGAGATTTTCTCCCTCGGCATCTACAAGGAAAATGGCATCTCCGGCACCTGTAAACAGCACCCGATACCGCTTTTCGCTCTCCTGAATTTCATGCATATGCTGTTTCAGTGCATCTGCCATCGAATTAAAGGATGCTGCCACTTCTCCAAATTCATCTTTTAAGCCCTCTACCCTGAAATCCAAATCGCCGGCCTTTAATTTTCTCGTTGCCGTCAAAAGCTCTTTTGCCGGCTTTGCTAGTCCTCTTATAATAATATAACCTAAACCTGCGGTGAAGAAGGGCGTAATGGACACAAGTATGAAAAGTATAATTTTTGTCCTGTAGATATCTCTGAGGGACGATTGAGTCTTATTCGCAAGCTTGCTTGCTGCCATATGCACCATATTCTTGACATCTGCGAGTAGCTTTTCTGCAAGATCAAACGCCTCGTCGATCTCATTATCGACCCTTTGGCGATTCGCCCGAAACGTCAAGGATCTGCTGTAAGCCCTCTTATATGTTTCAATCCCCCTGGTCAGGTTGTCAAGTCTTCCCTTCACACGTTGAGAGTGATGACAATCAAAACAGGTGGCAACCACTTTATCCAGCCGCCTTACATTGGCAACAACGGTTTCAATGCTCCTTGAACGAGGGGTGCCCCAGAGGTTGAGGTCAGACTGTACCCTTTTAATCTGTAATAACAGATGTTCCCTCAATATTTCAACCTGATGGAGCTTTATTAGATAATCCAGCTTTGATGTCGACGTTTCAATGGTGGATATGATATATATGCCGCCAGCCAGAAAAATCAGAGAAATACTAACCAAGAATATAATTATCTTTTTCTTCATTATTCATTAATATAGTCATAGGTGGTAAGATTCAGCCCTATTTGTCGAACATATCTGTACACACTTTCGTAATCATCATTTGATGTTTTGATAAATTTCTTGGCACCAAAATTTTTCAATACATTGATGCCCTCGGCGTCAGTATGCATGTTAATTAGCATCTTTTTCAGTTTATGCTTAATCGCATCGTCAAGATCTTTTCTAACCGCCAGGCCATTCTCAGGCACATCCGGTGATCTTGCAAGGATAGCCAATTCTTCTATTATTCTTCTGTCATCAGCTGCAAGCCTGTAGAACATCGTATTTTTTGCAGCCCCCACATCAGCCTTTTTGTTGAGAACATCGTAGATAGCGTCCTGGTGAGTACCTGTAAAATAGGTTTCATTAAAAAATGTCTTGTACGCTTCAACCCCGTGTTCTGAAAAATATGCCAGGGGAAGGAGGTATCCGGCTGTTGTAGCCTTGTCCACAAAAGCAAAC
>JAZFVY010000323.1:0-2206 GCA_036447975.1 Desulfobacterales bacterium | reverse complement strand
CCATATTGCAGAGCGTCATTCTGGCTTCCATACTCATGGCATCAACCACAGGCCCGGTAAATTCCAGTACTTTGTTGGTTGCGCCGTTTACACCTAAGCGGCCGATGACAGAAAGGATTACATCTTTGGCATAGACGCCTTCAGGCATCCGGCCGCAAATGTTTATTTTGATGGTTGACGGATAGCGAAAGGTGCAAATTCCTTTCAGAATCCCAACCTCAAGGTCTGTCGTCCCGACACCGGCCGCAAATGCTCCGAAGGCACCATGAGTGCATGTATGGGAATCACCCATGATCACCGTATAGCCCGGCCGCACAAATCCCTTTTCCGGAAAAATCGCATGACAGATTCCGTTTCTGCCGATATCAAAAAAATCCCGAATATTGTGGCGTCGTGCCCATTCTCTAAGAATTTTACCCTGCAAGGCGGTCTTTGAGTCCTTTGCAGGCGTAACATGATCTATAACGGCCTTGATTTTATCAGGGTCAAACACCCGGTCCTTATTGCGGCTTACCAAATCATTGATTGCAATCGGTGTTGTTATCTCATGACAGAATACGGCATCGAGCCGGATCACATGGATATCTTCCGAAGGATTATCTGCGTGGTGGGCATCAAATATTTTTTCAGCAATGGTCTTTCCCATATATTCACCTATCTGTGGCTTGTTGTATATTTATTTAGTCGTAAAAAACCTGGTCCTCCGGGCCATGCCTGTCCCGCATTGCGGGGGTCAAAGCAATGCCGGGTCCCTTGCCCCGGATTCTTTATTTTAAGAAAAGGTCAGACAAATTCTTCATGAGAAATGCGGGTTAGTCCGTGTCTGTTTTAAGCACCGACAAAAAGGCAGACTGTGGTATCATTACCTGGCCCACCATCTTCATCCTTTTTTTCCCTTTTTTTTGTTTTTCAAGGAGCTTGCGTTTTCGTGTTACGTCACCGCCATAGCATTTTGCCGTTACGTCCTTTCTAAACGCTGAAACCGTCTTGCGGGCGATTATATTCCCGCCGATAGCCCCCTGGATGGCTATTTTAAACATCTGTCTCGGAATTTCGTCCTTTAGTTTTTCACAGGAACGCCTTGCTCGCTCAATCGATCTGGCCCGGTGAACAAGCTGGGAAAGCGCATCGACCCGCTCCCCGTTGATCAGAATGTCAATCTTGACAAGATCCGTCTCTCTAAAATCTATTAAGTCGTAGTCGAAGGATCCATACCCCTGGGTAACAGACTTGAGCTTGTCGTAAAAATCATAAACAACCTCAGCGAGGGGAAGTTCAAATATCATCTCCAGGCGATTATTGGTCAGATACTGATAATTCTTATTAATCCCTCTGCGATCCAGGCATAGCTTCATAACTGCCCCCATGTAACGATCGGGTATTATGATGGAGGCACGGATAAACGGCTCTTTTGTACCTTCAATGGTTGTAGGATCCGGATATAGGGCCGGATTGTCAATGACCAACGTCGAGCCGTCATTCATGACAAATTTGTACTGGACCGAAGGCGCAGTAAGTATCAAGGAAAGATCATATTCACGCTCAAGCCGCTCCTGAACAACCTCAAGATGGAGGAGCCCCAGGAAACCGCATCGGAACCCAAAACCAAGAGCCACTGACGTATCTTTTTCATAACTCAGGGAGGCATCATTTAGTTTGAGCTTTTCCAGCCCGGCAGCCAGTTCCCCGTAACCATCAGAAGCCACCGGGTAGATCGAGGAAAAAACAACCGGTTTTGCTTCTTTGAATCCGGGCATGGACGTTTCACAGGGCCGGTCCTTTAAGGTGATGGTATCACCGCATCGGGTGTCGCTGACCGTCTTTATACCTGCAATCATATATCCCACCTGGCCTGCTGAAATCTCTTTCTGTGGTATTCGGTCGATCTGAAATATTCCGACTTCTTCGACCTTGTAAACGGTATTATTCGACATAAATAGAATCAAATCTTTTGACTTTACTTTTCCATGGAAGACCCGGAAGTGTACAATGGTGCCACGGAAAGAATCATAATGGGAATCAAAAATTAAAGCTCTAAGTGGTGCCCGGGGGTCTCCTGAAGGCGGCGGCAGGTAATTAACAATCCCTTCAAGCACTTCCTCTATGCCTATACCCTCCTTGGCTGATGTAAGTATTGAGGTTTCAAAATCAAGGCCGAGGTCCTCCTCTATCTGTTTTTTTACCCGTTCAATATCGGCCGACGGAA
>JAZFVY010000322.1:0-5959 GCA_036447975.1 Desulfobacterales bacterium | reverse complement strand
TCCCCTTGCTTAACTAAATCATCCAAGCTGGTTTTGGGTTGGAAGGCGGCAGGTCCGTCAGACCAACCAACATTGCTTCCGGCAGAGACAACTTGTGCTTTTAATTTTTCACGCAAGGTGTTGGATTTCCAGATTAAATCCATAAATCGATCAGGATCAAAATCTACATTTGTCAGCGTAGAAAAGGCTGCCTTGACTGTGAAATCATTGGCGTCGTTGTCTGAGACGCCAACTTTTCGTCCTTCCACAGCTACCTGTGAAAGTCCCATGAGCGAATAAAGGAGCAGATCCTGCAACGCTGCAATTTCAGGTGACTTTCCACAAACGCCCTGTACTGTGCAACCTGTGCCCTTAGCGGTTTGTTCACATTGGTAACAAAACATTTAATCCTCCTTTTTTCCAACTTGTTGGAAGTCCTCAATCATTGATTGATAATCAGAGCTAATAACTAAAAATAAAAATGTGTTTTCTTTCCCCCATTATCAGTTATGTCCAAAGCTCAACACGGTGACCTTCGGGATCAAAAAAGTAGAATGCTTTTGCTCCCCATATGTTTTTAATTCGACTCGTCTTCACTCCAAGCTCATTTAACAGGTTATAAGCTGATTCAACATCTTCAACTTGCCATGATAGAGTAATTCCATTACCATCCGCACTCTGTATTGATGCGTACGCCGCATTTGCGATACTTAAATACGAGTCTCCCACTATTTGAAATTCGATAAACCAATCTGTTTGGTGATGAATGACAAAGTTGAGCACATCACGATAAAACTTCACCATAGCATCCCAGTTTCGACAATAAAGAATCGTATTTATGCGTTTAATGTTATCTTTAAGCATTGTTTTGTATTTCCAACTGATCCTCAAGGAATTTTAGTCGTTCTTTCAGCTCTTTTTCTTGCCGCCAATTTTCTGTAACATCTCTCATGATGGCGGCACTCCCGAGAATTTCGTTTCGATGACCCCGCACAAGAATTATAGTAAACTCTACGGACAGGCGCTTCCCGTCTTTCCTGAGAGCCGGAACTTTGAGCAGTTTATTACCATATCGGGTTTTACCTGTATCCATAACCCTTTGATATCCCTCCCAGTGCCGCTCACGCAGTTTCTCGGGAACAATCAGGTCCAGATTCTGTCCAAGAGCTTCCTGGGCGGTGTAGCCGAATATGGCCTCCGCCCCTAAATTCCATAACCTGACAATTCCATCTCGATCAGCAAACAGAATGCCATCCTGCCCAAAATCCACGATCTGTTTGTATATCCACTCTTGATCAGCCAAAGTCACTATTGTTCCCTCCTTTCTTCTTCAGGGAAATTGAACTTCCATTATCAACCGCCTTTTCAATGACTGTTTCACTTGTGCAACAAACGTATTAGGTATTTACTTCTGTGCCCTTTTCACCGAAACCACTAGTCGTTAGGATGAATCACTATATTTTGAGCTTTTCGGCCTCAATGCAGATATTCTCAAGAAAGGATAATCGGTTGAGATATTCGTTTGATATCAAATAAATTTTGTCAGTTGCGATATAGCAGGTATCGCCAGAATCTTTGCTCATATTTTAATTTTTTGTTAGAAGACCCAATTATTCTAACTGGTGAATAGAGACCTACTGTTTCGCACGTTCTTGAGTTAGAATCATCCAACAGGAAAAAGCAAAAATATGCTTAAGTCCCAGACGGTATGGCTCACTACATTCAGTAAAAGCGAGTGGGTCCGTAAGTAAAGCAAACCCCAGAAAAAACCGCACACACACGCCGCTAAAATCAACATGAGGTTGCCGCTGCCGATGTGGACTATCCCATAGATGGCCGAGGAAATAAAAAATCCACACCATGGACCGTGTTCAACTTGGAGGCGGCGTTGGAGAAAACCACGCCAAAACAATTCCTCGCCTGGACCGATTATCAGGGCCATCAATAGCGTAATGCGAATCGGCGATACATCGTTTTTGAATGCATAAACTTTTTCGATACCATTGCCCGCAAAAGAGAACAACTGGCGCGATACAATATCGCCAGCATAAAACACACCATAAAGAAATGCCGCTGAAATAAGACCAAATCCAATTTTGAAGGGTAGTTGATTTTTGAAATCGCCCAAGACTTCTGCTCGCCAATCCTTATCTAAAACGGCAACCAGTATTAGAAGGATGACGATATTGGCTGACATCCACCACCAGAAATCAATCCAAGCTATGCCGCGGGTAACGAACAGCGGAATGAACAAACCGGCAGCCAGTGCGGTTATAGACCAAGTCAGCCTCATAGTTGCCTTCCAATCAACCTAATAAAAAGTTGATCAGAACGTCAAATCCAAGGGCAGCAGTGCATAAAAGACCAAACAATAGATTTAGTTGAGCCGTTGCACCGTCGAGGGCAATGAAATCATGTTGATGTTGCTGATTGTGACGCTGTTTGCCTTTTTTAATGAGCTTGAGAGTCTTCGGCATCGCCAGGAAAGTGACCAGAAATGTTAGCGGCATTTTCGGATTCATATTAGATGCACGGGACAACAAAATCAGAATAAGGATTACGGCGAACGGACCAAAAAGCAAGATGGCGTAATAACCTTCCGAGCTGATATCTCCTAAAAAACTGGCCATGGTACGGATGCCCCCCGCAGTGTCACTCCTGATATCGCGCCAATTGTTGGCATGTAAAATCCCAACTACTAGCAGGGACATGGGTATTGCCCATAATACCGGGACCCAGGAAGGTGTGCCGGTCTGGACTGTCCAGGCACCGAGTGCACCAAGGATGCCAAAGTTCAAAAACACAGCCAAATCACCCAAGGCATAGAACTTCAACGGTAAAGGTCCCCAGGTGTATAGAACGCCGATGGCCACTCCAACCAGCCCAATCCAAAAAATCGCTAATCCAACTTGGCTGAAAATTAATAGTCCGATGAGCGAACCGATGGCTAAAAACAGCCAACCGGCGACCAAAGCTTCGTGTGTTGTGATCCAGCCTCGTACGACCGCCCCGCTGACTGGGTTGACCTGCCTGTCAACCCCTTTTTTGTAGTCATAGACGTCGTTTAGCAGGTTGGCTCCTGTGTGTAAGGTTGACATGCCAATCAGGGCCGCTAAAAAGAGGGTTAAATTGAATGGTGCCTGTCCAATTGTTACCGCCAGCACTGAACCGAAGATGATCGGCATGCATGAGGCGGGCAGCGCAAAAGGGCGCATGGCCACCCACCACTTACCCATCCAGGAGATGGTTTTTTCATTAGGACCTATGGTTTTATTAGGACTCTGTTGATCATTCACTTGTTTCAATTTTTCCTTATTGTTTTTACAATTGTTGAAAAATGACAAAATCTTACTATTTTAAAGGGGAAAATATGTCAAAGTAAATTATTTGTCAAGTTCAGATAAGAGCCATGTCCGCTTGCAAATTATAGCATAAAAAAATCGATCAAAAGGTGGGTTAGTCGCACCCGACTTCAGCCTTAACTAACAAGCTTCTTTTGAAAATCTTAATACTTAACCCCTTGATGTATAGCAGCTACTCCGAACATTAGCTTTTTTATTCTGATATCTTTAAAACCAGCCTGATGCATGATATTTGTTAACTCTTCTGCTCGGTAAAACCAAGGAATTGTATTTGCTAAATAAGCATATCCTGATTTTGAGTCAGATATTCGGCTTCCAATTGGCGTTACAAACAGCTTTACATATTTATGAAAGATTCTCCTGATTATGGAAAATGATGGTTGGCTGGTTTCCAGATTTACGAAATGACCATTTACTTTTAAAATCCTATGAAACTCTTTAAAGGTTCGAATCAATGTATTCCGGTTTCTATTAATATTACGGGTAGCAAATGAGATCGTAATGAGATCAAATGTGTAATCAGGAAAGGGTAAGTTTTCAACATCAGAAAGAAGAAATTTAATACAACCCCCTTCAGGCTTTTCTTTAGCTTTTCTGAGCATAGGTAAGGAAAAATCAGCGGCGTATACTTTTGTTCCATTTTTTGCAAAACGACAAAGATATGAGGCCATTTCACCCGTACCAGTGCACACATCTATCCACAGGTTTCCACCAGATTTGACAGCAATTTTCACTGCTCGTTTGCGCCATAAAATATCTAAACCAAATGTTAGAACATGATTGACCAACTCATATGTTTCTGGAACCTCAGAAAAAATATTTCGAAGGAGTTTATTCATATAGTTCTAATTTCAACCAAATTGAGAAGTGCAAAAGCGTTAAGAATATTATGATTATATCAATTTTAATTAAAAGTTGATTATCTCAGAATAGGTTTTTTATTTGTTCGCTAAAATGATGTTCTGTGTTTGGATTTGATTAACATAGGATGACCAGAACTTCAAATATTTTTAATTATGGGAGAGGAGTATAAGAAGGTTGATTTGGTCAAGTAATAAGTTGTCTTTTTGTGAAACTGCAGCCATTTGACATGTTTAATTCTACGGTATGCGCTTTGGTGATAGCTTACAAAAGAAGCTGATATCTATTGGTTCCAAAATGTTGCGATAAGTCATATCTGGGTCTCAGTTTGAGCATTTATATAAAATACAGCCGTCCCCCCGACCCTGTATATTGTTTTTTTCATCCCCCCAAATCCGGTGTTCAGTTGTTGATTTCTTTGCCTGATGTTACAACTGCCCTCAAACTAATTTCGTTGTTGATTTCGCTTCTAAACCTCGCAAATTTAGGGCATCAATTTTTCCAAGTTCAAGGCAAACATCGTCACATTCAGCTGTTTGGGCAAAATCACAATTTATTTGTGTTTGTTTAAATTGATGTAAGTATATATTTCGGACAAAAACCCGTTCCCAACGGCAATCATTCGACCATCGTAATTCTGACGATCTAAGTTTTTCACATCCGAAACAGAATCATCACGACCTCCAGTAATAGCATATGCAAGGCTATTGTTTGCAGTGAATCCCGTAAATCCAACCGAGAAATCGCTATGTCTGGTATAAGATATGGCAGTTAGTGCTGTTCCTACAAGGGTTTGTGCTAGAAAACCGCCACCATGAAACAGAGCTTTTTCGTTCCTATTCATGTCGTGATAATCGTCAGCCCAAGCTACAGGACCGTTTTTCCATTTCATACTGGTTTTTATACCTGCCATATTTCCTGCAATCAAATGTCCCGCTTCGTGAACAACAAATGAACTAATACACCCAATGAAAATAGGAATTATTTTTCTTCCTTTCAAATCTTTGCTATTAATTCCAAAGAAGTAAAACTCCCAATCACTATCTGCATGTGCTGCAGGAATGATTGTTAAGAGTAGTATACTAATCAGAATTATACTTCGCATCTTTTTCATTTTAATCCTATAATACTCATTCCCTACAACTACCTTTAACTATCTGTTACCCTTAAGATTGTAATTTAAATGCATTTTTTTCAAAACGGCAGCGACATCCTTATAACCATCATCTGAATAAGCTATATATCGCGGGTACAGAGAGAATCCTTTTTTGATTGTATCTTTTTCCCTGTCAGGGAGAATCAAAATAAGCCTGGCATCAAAAAGCAAATTTCTGATCGACTCAAGAAAAAGAAAGTCTGCCTGATCAGTAGCTTGAAAGACAACGACAGATTGGAACACCATATGAGATCTGAGAGATCGCATGAAGTTCTCTTGAGTATGAATAAATTCAACATTAAGTGAGGCTATTTTTGGAATTTCGTCCTGAAGTTGCGAAGCTGAATTATCTCTTGGGTTTGTATAAACAATTAATCGCATAAATCGTTACCTTCCATTTCGGCTATGAGTTATCACTTGTGGAAAGGGTATTTACAAAAATTATGCCAAAACTAGAGGAAAATTAATTTTCATGAAATAACAACGAGTTGAATTGACAAATGAAAAAACAGGGAAAGTAAAACTGAAATTTTTTAAAGGTTTTTCTTGTCTGACAAGAATAATTTTCTTGTTTATCAAGAAAATGGGGGGGGGTTATTTC
>JAZFVY010000321.1:0-3311 GCA_036447975.1 Desulfobacterales bacterium | reverse complement strand
TACTGGAAAAAGGCGCCGCTCTGATACGATCGTTTGAAGCGGGCACCCGGACAGGCATGGGTTTACGCTGGAGCGGATTTCAGCTTCAGAAACTCCTGACAGAGACGGCCCAGCAGCCCGATATTCTTTATATTCTTGTCGCCGATGTAAATGGAACGATTCTTGCCCATGATAACCCTGCGCATATCGGCAAGCGTCATGGAAAAGGTTTGCATCTCGAACAAATCTCAAGTTTTAAAAAGGTTCAGTGGCGCAAATTATCAAAACCTGATGGCAAGAAAATAATTGAAGTCTTTCGCAGATTTTCACCCTCCGGGGGATCTATGGGCATGAGTCACAATCAGATGATGATGCAAATGTTGCTTCTTCGGGACAGGAATAAAAGAATCAATATTCCTCCGGCCGATCCGATTATTTTTGTGGGTTTGGACATGACTTCCATTGAGGAGGCCAGAAAGTCCGACACAAGGCATAACATTATAATGGGTGTCATTCTGCTTTTAATAGGGTTTGCCGGCGTCACTCTTCTTTTTTTGGCCCAGAGTTATCGCACCACAAGAACATCCCTTTCCAGGATAAAGGCCTTTTCCGACAACCTGGTGGAAAACATGCCCATCGGTCTTGTTGCCATCGACGATAATCAAAAGATCACCTCCCTAAATCATGTGGCCGGATCTGTTTTAAGCCTTTCAGCCGATGAAGTGATCGGAGAGGATGCCATGCAAATAATTCCGACGGATTTGTGGGAGCTGCTGGAAAGCCTTGATATGGAAAAAGGTGTTGTTGAAAAGGAGATTGAATGTGCTGTTTTTGAAGGCAAGGTTATTCCCCTTGAAGTCAGCGCTACATTGCTGAATGATGAAGACGGAACGTTTCTCGGATATGTTCTGCTGTTTAAAGATCTTAGTGAAGTTCGCTCTTTAAGAAAAGAAATTGCAAGGAGCCAGCGCCTGGTCTCTGTGGGAAGGCTTGCTGCCGGTGTTTCCCATGAGATACGTAATCCCTTAAGTTCCATCAAGGGCTTTGCAACATATTTTAAGGAAAGATATCACGACGTACCTGAAAATCAACAGATCTCAAACCTCATGATTCAGGAAGTGGACAGATTAAACAGAGTTGTCGGTCAGCTTCACGAGTTTGCCAGACCCATTAAAATTTCTAAACAATCAACTCAAATCAAATCCTTTATTGAGAACTCTCTTAAGCTAATAGAAAGACAGGCTTCAGAGGCAAACATAAAAATTCAAACCAGCCTTTCATCTGAAATCGATAAGGTTTTTGTTGATCCGGACAGGATAAACCAGGTTCTTCTGAACTTTTATTTAAATGCCATCGAGTCGATGGAGAACGAAGGAAGCCTATCTGTTACGCTTACAAATACTGTGGAAAAGGATGGAATAGAAATCCGGGTCTCAGATACCGGTACGGGCATATCCAAGGATGATCTTGCACATATTTTTGACCCTTACTTTACCACCAAAGCATCCGGAACAGGCCTTGGACTGGCTATTGCCCACAATATCATTGAGGCCCACAACGGTAAGATAAAGGTTGAAAGCCTACTCGGCCATGGGACTACCGTCATTGTCTTGCTGCCTAAAACTGCATAAACCATTCTTGAAAAGAAAAGTTTTGTTATTAATTTTCATAGGTTCAATATAATAAAGGAGGAATCCCCTCCGATACCCGGCGGAGTATATCCCAATATGCGCCACGATGCCCTTGTTTGATCGCTTCAATCAGTTCCGGATTATCATTGTAATTGTAATTTAGATTCGCATCGGTCCGCCTTCCAAGAAGAAATCTCCGATCATCACCAACTAAACCATGTAACCAATCTTCCACATCTTCACCCAAATTTGCATCACAGTAATAAACAGGGCGAAACAGAGATTTATTATCTTCCAGATCCCCAAACAGACTGGGATTTTTAGATAAGGTTCCTTTTGACTCTTCTAAGATTTTTCGTCCCATCCGTGTAATTGGATAAAGCCTAACCCCCAGGCTGATGCCCACGCGATCCGGCTTGATCTTTTCCATTAGACGAATCGTTGTTTCAATGGATTCTTTTGTTTCACCGGGAGATCCCAAGAGCAAATCGAACATGCAAGTCATGTTGTGTTTAAGGCAAATTTTTCGGATTCGAATCAAATCATCTGATGTATAACCATGGCCTAGTCGGCGAAGCATTGTATTATCCCCATGGTCGGCACCGAAATCAATTCCGACACATCCAGCTTGACGCATCAAATACGCCAACTCTTCGGTAAAATACTCGGGAGAACAGTATGCATACCATTTAATTTTACTTCCCAGTCCTGACTCAATGATGGCTTTTGATACCTGAACAGCATGGGAATAAGGACAATTAAACTCGCTGTCACACGTATGAAAAACATTGATTCCACAGTTATAAAGACTGGTTAATTCTTCCACAACATTTAGTGGATTTCGCACTCTAACATCTTTACCCCTTATAAGCGGTTCCGGGCAATAGGTGCAATTCAATGAACATCCGCGTTTGGTCTCGAACCCAACCTGCCCGCCGTTTTCGAAATAATGCCTATTGTCAATCAGGGACCTGGAGGCTAAATTAATTTTTTCGAGGGGAACCGGTAATATCGCATTGCTTCTATAGCTTCCATTCTTCATCCGAACCAGTCCCGGCACCGTCTCTAATTCGATTTTGTTTTTGAGGGCTATTACCAGTTTAACGAGACTCTCCTCTCCGCACCCACATATTCCATAAGGCACATCACAAAATTTAAGGGATTCAGAAGGAAAAATTGAAAAACCGACTCCGCCAAGACAAATAGGCGCTTCCGTTGACTTTTTAATTTCCTCCAGAACAGGTATTATTCGTCGAATGGAAAAATCCCGGCTGGCGAAATAGGAATCATCTATATTGCGGACGGTAACACCGACAAGGATCGGCTTCTCAGCCAAAACTTGCGAGAGTTGTTTACTCCAATCCGGCTCAACGGAACAATCAACAAGATCGACTTCTATTCCTGCATCACTACACGCGGATCCAAGATAGTCCAGAGATACCGGAGTTACCGGTGGTTTCATGGGATTTGGGTTAACAAGAACAATTCTCATTTGAAAACTCATCGTAAAACCCTAATTGATTGTAAACGAAACGGGAGAAATATTTGATGTGTTTAATTGTATTATTCATTTTGTAGGTTTGTATGTATTTTCGCAACTCTTCTATAAGTGAGATATACATTTTTGAATAAAATCCCTGGTTAAGCATTGTGGAATCGATAATAAGCTGCACAGGTTCCTTCGCTTGAGACCATACACGG
>JAZFVY010000320.1:0-2192 GCA_036447975.1 Desulfobacterales bacterium | reverse complement strand
ATGGGGCTATGTTTGCGGACGAAATGTTTTAACCCGACTCAAAAAGCTAGAACCTATCTCAAAAATAAGATTAGTGTTCAGGGCAAGGCGCGAAACGGTGAAAAAGCGGAGCATACACGTAGTATGTGAGCATTTTGAACCGTTTCGTAACACCGCCATGGGCACTTAGATTGTTTTTGAGATAAGTTCTAGGAACATCTCAATAAATGACGGTGAATAAGATGATAAAATACTCGCCCACTCCAGAATTTATCGAGAAGTTACGAAAGCACGAAAGAACCAAGACACGAAAATTTATTTTGCGTTTTCAATATTTCGCCTGCTCCGTGGGCAGAACTTGTCGTACTTTGGTGTTTTCGTGATCATCTTAAACCTAAAATCTGCATAATGCGGAATCCACAATTGCATAATGAATCAACACCTTAAAAAAATTGCTCTTTTTTTATTTGGCCTTGTATTTTTTTCGCTTGTTTGCGTCCATGTAAATGCTTATGTGTTGCAAGGACCTCATATTCTGGAGTTAATGACCCAGAATCTTGGCAAAACCGAAAGGCTTATGGTTTCTCAGAAGCTAATTTTATATGATGACAGCCTGGAAATGGGTGCGATTGAACTCGAAGAAACCTTGAGGTATGTTTTCCCGGAAGCGTTCCGTTCAGATATTTTGTCTAAGAATGTGGAAAGGATTCAAGTTTTGTCAAAAGGAGTGGTCTTGACAGTGATTGACGGAAAGGTTGCGGCTGAACCTGAAACCCGGTTCGATCGTTATAAGGATATACTTCTTTATCGTTCACGAATGTTACTTGAACAAAGGCTTTCCATACTTGGAGTAGATGTAAAGGTGTCAAGTGTGGGACGTTTTGAGGGCAAACCCGCATATGTCCTTGGCGCCCAATATCCGGATGAATCGGTTCAGCAAATTTGGTTTGACAAAGATTCATTCAGACCTTTCCGCTGGATAATTATGAGCAGGACCGGTGAAAGCCCTGATAGCTCACTTGAAGTTCGTTATTTAAAATGGGGTCAATCGGGTAAGACATGGTATCCCATGCGGATCGAGTTTTACAAGAATGATATTCTGTTGCGCGAGATTAATGTGCAGAACATTAAAATGAACCCCTCTTTTTCTAAGGATCTTTTTGATATCGAACATCTTAAATCGATCTATCAGAAGGCCGCACCTGTTGTACCGGATCAAAGTAAATCTGAGGAGCTGGATGAGGTTCAAAAGACAATCGAGGAATTCAAGAAAATATATGAGTAATACAAAATTTATATTTGTAACTGGCGGCGTACTTTCTTCACTTGGCAAAGGCCTTGCCTCCGCAGCAATCGGAGCACTTCTCGAAAGCCGGGGACTTACGGTGACTATCCAGAAGCTTGATCCATACATAAATGTTGATCCCGGAACCATGAATCCTTTCCAGCACGGTGAAGTGTTTGTGACAGATGATGGCGCGGAAACAGATCTGGATCTAGGGCATTATGAGCGGTTCACCAAAGCTAAATTGGGGCGAGACAACAACTTTACCACCGGAAAAATATACCACGCTGTAATTACCAAGGAACGAAGAGGAGATTATCTTGGGGGCACTGTCCAGGTTATCCCCCACATTACAGACGAGATTAAAAAAAGCATTGAGCTTGTGGCAGATGGAATCGATATCGTTATTGTTGAAATCGGCGGAACTATTGGCGATATCGAGAGCCTCCCCTTTCTGGAAGCTATTCGGCAATTCAAGACTGATGTGGGAAAGGATAATGTGCTCTATATCCATCTTACGCTTGTTCCTTTCATACCGACGGCAGGAGAGGTTAAGACAAAGCCGACCCAGCACAGCGTAAAGGAGCTGAGAAGCATCGGTATTCAGCCGGATATCCTCCTTTGCCGGACGGACAGATACCTTTCTAAAGATATTAAGTCCAAAATAGCCCTTTTTTGCAATGTTAGTTGTGATGCGGTGATTACGGCCAAAGATGTGGAATGCATCTACGAAGTCCCTCTGATATTCCACAAGGAGGGCCTGGATGAAAGAATTGTGGAAATGCTCAACATCTGGACAAGGGCGCCGCTGCTGGAGGATTGGGGAAGAATTGTTAAAAGCTTAAAAGAGCCTGAATTGTTTGTTACCATCGCAATCGTTGGGAAGTACGTCAATCTAACAGAATCGTACAAGAGTTTAAACGAGGCT
>JAZFVY010000319.1:0-5922 GCA_036447975.1 Desulfobacterales bacterium | reverse complement strand
GGATTTCTGGAATGTGTTCGAAGGGCTGTTTACAAGATGAATATATTTTTGATCGGATATCGCTGTACAGGCAAAACTTCTGTGGGAAGATCCCTTGCAAAGAGCCTCGGACGGCCATTTCTTGATGTTGATTCTGAACTGGTGAAAGAACAGGACCTGAACATATCTGAAATTGTACGCAAACAGGGTTGGAATGTCTTTCGTGAAATTGAGAGTGACATCATAAAACGGGTTTGCGCACTTGATGATCACGTGGCGGCAACAGGCGGCGGGGCTGTTCTTAATGATAGGGCTGAATAACGCAGTTCCTGTGCCGCTCTGGCTCGCCTTTGGTGAAGAATCTATCTAATAAAGATAAAGATCAGAGTGTTTAATCAAATTATCCGTCTATGTCAACTTAAGTGATTAATATCTTTATATTTACTAACAATAATAAAAGCCTGATAAATTCTTCATGAGAAATGCGGGCTAAATAGGGGGTATTAATGCCCGGAAACACATTCGGAACATTATTAAGAATAACAACATGGGGTGAGTCGCACGGAAAAGGGGTCGGCGTTGTCATTGACGGCTGTCCGCCAATGATACCTCTTGATGAGAGCATCATCCAGTCCATGTTGAACCGCAGACGACCAGGAAAGTCTTCCGCAAGCACAACCAGGAGAGAGCCGGATCAGGCTGTTATTATGTCAGGTGTTTTTGATAAAATGACAACCGGAACACCAATAATGATCATGGTGTACAATAAAGATGCTGATTCTAAGGCATATGAGCCGTATGCCGACCTTTTTCGGCCCGGTCACGGTGATATAACATACATGGCCAAATACGGCATACGAGACTGGCGCGGGGGCGGGAGAGCATCAGCCCGGGAAACCGTGGCAAGAGTGGCGGCAGGAGCTGTGGCAAAGGCTATTCTCCATAGAGAAAACATTGAGATTTTTGCATACACAATTGAACTCGGTGGGGTCAGTGCAAAAGAGCGTGATCTGGATGTGATGGATAAAAACATGTTCTATTGTCCTGACATGGACGCCGCAAAAAAGATGGAAGAGCGCGTTTTACAGATAAAAAAAGGTGGCGATTCAATCGGCGGCATTGTCGAGATCCTTGCAAGAGGAGTTCCTCCAGGATTGGGAGACCCGGTATTCGACAAGCTCGATGCTGATCTGGCAAAAGCCCTTATGAGCATCGGTGCTGTCAAGGGGGTTGAGATAGGATCCGGATTTGAGGCGGCAGCAAAGCTGGGTTCTGAAAATAATGATTCCATAACTCCTCAGGGCTTTTCCACCAACAATGCCGGTGGCATACTGGCCGGGATATCTAATGGTGACGATATCGCAATTCGTGTGGCTGTAAAGCCGATTCCTTCTATTTTGATCGAGCAGAAGACAATTGATCGATCAGGAAATTCAGCGACCATTTCAACAAAAGGGCGTCATGACGTTTCGGCCATACCACGCATAAATGTTGTCTGCGAAGCCATGGTTATTCTTGTCCTTGCTGATCATCAATTAAGACAACGGGCAATTAAGTAGCAGCAATAAGATGCACAAAAAAATGTGCGCCACGCACAGATTTTGGTGCATACATAAAAATTTATTCAGAGAATTCCTGTCCTTCTAATACGCCAATCTGATTTTCCAACTTAATATTTTTATATATAAAAATGTCGAGAAACCCCATGAAATAATGTTTTCTCTAACATTTAGAAGAATAGCCTCCCATGAAGCACCCCTTATTCCGACATTCTATTTCTTCTGGCATGATTTTTGATAGAGTTATGTCATAATCCGAATTTCTCATAATTTTGATTCGGTCATTTGCCAGGCATCATGGTGAAGCCGGATAAATTCTTTATGAGAAATTAGGGTTAGTCGGTGTTTACTGTGAACAGTTCACCAATCAACAACCCATTTACATTATTTGAAAAAGGAGGAAGTTATGAAAGGAAAAAGACTTTTATTTTTATGCATTGCTGTTGCAATCGTTATGGTTTTTGCAGGGTCGGGATGGGCCGAGGACACGGGAAAAATTAATATAAACAAAGCATCAGTTTCAGAACTTGCTCAACTCAAAAGGGTAGGGCTGAAATATGCGGAAAGGATCGTGGAGTTTCGTAGTAAAAATGGCCCTTTCAAAAAACCCGAAGACATAATGAAGGTCAAGGGTATTGGTTTTAAGACTTGGGAATTGAACAAGGATCTGATTGTTGTTGATAAGGCAGTAAAATCTTAAACCCTAACTGAAAGTTATGCCGTAATAATCAACTACCCGCTCGTCGGGTAGTTGATTATTCTAATTAGTGTCCATCCAGAAATAGTAGATTGAGGGCAACAAATGTATCATCCAAAAAAACAAAAAGTCCTCGGAATCTTTAATATTATTGACAACAAGTGTAGGCTTGTATCTTTTTGCCTGATCTTTTTGTGCGTATTTGTTTTGTTTTTTGACGGTGAAGATTGTTGAATACAGAAATGCTCACAACATGTATATAACGATCGAAGAGATGAAAAAGGTGGATGGGATTGGACAGGGAATTTTTAATGCCATTCGGCATTATATGAGCATTGATTAGCTCGAATATTTCATAAAAAATACTGAACGAATAATAAACTTGTAAAACCACGCCTTTAAGGGCGTGGTTTTTTTATTGACGAAACTACATAAATATGTTTAATTACCGAATGTTAGCAAATCAATATATAACACTTCACCCAAATTCAGAAATGGGTTTGTCTGAATTCAAAATGTGGTTCTTGAGGGGAGAAGTCCGGTCAAATAGTTGATTTGATGAAAATATTATGAGAAAGGATGAAAAAGGATGAAAACTGCTCTGATTACCGGAATAACCGGTCAGGATGGTGCCTATCTGGCTGAATACTTGTTGTATAAGGGATATCTTGTCCATGGAATAAAAAGGCGTTCATCTTCTTTTAATACCAGCAGAGTCGATCATTTCTACAGGGATTTTCATGAAAAAGATGTCCGGTTTTTTATGCATTACGGGGATTTGACGGATGCGACCAACCTTATCAGGATTATGCAGGAAACAAAGCCTGATGAAATATACAATCTTGCAGCTCAGAGTCATGTCCAGGTTTCCTTTGAGACCCCTGAATATACAGCAAACAGCGACGCTCTGGGTACATTGCGGCTTCTAGAAGCGATACGTATTCTCGGCATGGAAAAGAAAATAAAGTTTTATCAAGCTTCATCCAGCGAGATGTTTGGAAAAGCTAGAGAAGTTCCTCAGACGGAATCCACCCCCTTTTATCCTCGAAGTCCATACGCGGCCGCCAAAGTATATGCGTACTGGATTACAGTGAATTATCGTGAGGCTTACGGCATTTTTGCCAGCAATGGTATCCTGTTTAACCATGAATCACCTATACGCGGGGAAACATTTGTGACCCGTAAAATCACCAGGGCTGCTTCCCGTATAGTGCTTGCACTTCAAGACAAGCTTTATCTTGGCAACTTAAATAGTCTTCGAGACTGGGGTCATGCGCGTGATTATGTCGAGGCCCAGTGGCTTATTCTTCAACATGATGAACCGGATGATTTTGTAATTGCCACGGGAGAGCAACACTCGGTCAGGGAATTTTGTGAATTGGCCTTCAAGGAAGCCGGTATTGAACTGGAATGGAAAGGAAGCGGTATTGACGAAAAAGGCACAATAAAGTCTGTCGAATCATCGATTTCTCACCTTAAGCCTGGTGCCGTACTTGTCGAAATCGATCCCAGATATTTCCGCCCCACAGAAGTTGATACCCTACTTGGCAACCCGAGCAAGGCAAAGAGAATATTAGGATGGGAAAGTAAAACCGTATTTCAAGACCTTGTAAAGGAAATGGTCGAAGCAGACTTGATGATTGCCAAAAGGGATCAAATGTGCGCTGATAGCGGTTTTGAGATACGAAACAGTTATGAATAATCAGCTATAAGCTGGCCGATAGAACATTTTCCCATCATTCCGGTTAAGCCGCGAGACCTTTGAAAAATGCTCAATTTTGTTCAAGTTCAAGGAAGGCGAAATTTTTAACCACAGGAATACATTGAGTATTTTGAGGATTAAAATTTGAGCCTGACACAGAAATTGGGCAAAAGGGGGTGTTTTGTAAAGGTCTCGCCGCGATATGTCAAAGAACCTGTATTAATGGTTGTCTAAATCGAGGTCCCATATGAAAAACAAGAGCATGGAAAACATTGAAAAGCTCATAAAAAAAGGGGTGAAGATTCCCAATCCCCATTGTGTTGAGATTGGTGATGAAGTTAATATTGACAGGGTTTCCGGCGACAGCGTAGTGATTCATTCAGGCTGCAAGATTTTTGGCAGTTCAACACTTATTTTACAAGGTGCAAAGCTAGGGCATGAAGGGCCTGTTACCATTGAAAACTGTCAAATTGGGCCTCAAGTTGACCTTAAAGGCGGGTTTTTTATGGATGCTGTTTTCCTTAAAAATTCGAATATGGGTTTAGGCTCACATATTCGGGAGGGGACAATTCTGGAAGAAGAATCTAATACAGCTCACACGGTCGCTTTGAAACAGACCATACTTTTTCCTTTTGTAACTCTGGGAAGTCTGATCAATTTTTGTGACTGTTTAATGTCCGGCGGAACCAGCCGCAAAGACCACAGTGAAGTTGGGAGCTCCTATATCCATTTTAATTATACCCCCAATCAGGACAAGGCCACGCCATCTTTGATAGGTGATGTTCCAAGGGGTGTTATGCTGAATCAGCGCCCTATATTCCTGGGAGGGCAGGGGGGGCTTGTGGGCCCGTGCCGTTTGGAATTTGGTACTGTCATTGCTGCCGGTTCGATAAACCGAAGGGATGAATTAAAGCCGGGACGTCTGCTCATTGTAGAGGATATAAAAGGTGGAAATAAGCCGTTTATCGCCGGCAGGTATTGGAACATCAAACGGATAACGGAAAATAACATTATCTATATTGCCAACCTGATAGCCCTTGAGCACTGGTACACCCACGTTCGCTCGCAGTTTATTTCAGTTGATTTTCCGCAGCCCCTTTTTGATGGTCTTAAGGAAAAGCTTAACATGGTATTTGATGAAAGAATTAAAAGGTTTAAAGAGCTATGTCGAAAAATGCAGGAGTCCGGGAGCGCCCATCAAAAAATCCAAAAAGAAACTACATCACAACAGGTTTTGGATCAAAAGAACGAGCTTTTTTACAAGTGGCCCGAACTCGAAGAATCCTTCAGGGTGCATCGCAGCGCGGAAGATAAAGAGTATTTTAGGGACCCTTTTCTTGAAAAGATCTTTTCCGGCATTAAAAGATCAGGAAAGGACTACATATCAGTGATAAAAGGACTTGATGTTGAGGATACTGAAACCGGGACACGCTGGCTTCAAGGAATCGTTGACCGAATAACCGCCGAGATTCTTAAGATTATACCGTCATTTCAATAATATACGCGATAAGCTAAAGAGCCCGACTCTTATTATAATTATTAAGAATTTATATCCCTTTCAATATTTTTTATGCGGGATATAGGTAAAAGGATTTAAGAATGAGCAAATTATTCGGCACTGACGGAATACGTGGTGTTGCCAATGAATATCCGATGACACCTGAAATGGCAGTTAATATCGGAAGGGCGATTGCAGAGTTTTTCAGGGGAAATGATAAGCGATCGAAGATTGTCATCGGCAGGGATACACGCATCTCGGGTCAAATGATAGAATATGCTTTGGTTTCAGGGATCTGTTCAATGGGGGCTGACGCATACCTTGCGGGAATTATTCCGACGCCCGGTGTCGCTTTTATGACCTCTTCAACAGGCGCAAATGCAGGCATTATGATTTCTGCATCCCATAATCCTTTTTACGACAATGGCATCAAAATTTTTAATGGCGATGGCTACAAGCTTTCTGATGAAAAAGAAGCTGAAATTGA
>JAZFVY010000318.1:0-4925 GCA_036447975.1 Desulfobacterales bacterium | reverse complement strand
TGAGTAATTTTTGAAAATGGCTGAAAGCTCAACAAAATCAAAAAGCCTGGCCTGGCCGAAGCTTATACCCGGAACCCTTATTAAAAGGTATAAGCGCTTCATGGCAGATGTTAAATTGACAAGCAATGAGGTTGTTACAGCCCACTGCCCCAATTCAGGCAGCATGCAAGAATGTTGCGAGCCTGGCAGGCCGGTCTATTTGTCGTTTCATGACAATCCTAAACGGAAGCTGAAATACACGTGGGAACTCATAGAGATGCCAACCTCTCTCGTCGGCGTCAACACAATGGTTCCAAACAGACTGGTCAGCAAATCGATTGAGGCCGGAATGGTTACAGATCTTGACGGTTATAACAACATTGTTCGGGAAGTCAAAACCCCAAACAATTCCCGACTCGATATTCTTCTGAGTAAAGGTGAGAAAGACCGCTGCTTTGTGGAAATAAAAAATTGCACCCTGGTTAAAGACGGAATTGCATTTTTCCCCGACGCAGTAACATCAAGAGGGCTCAAACACATTGTTGAACTCCGCTCTCTTATTTCTTACGGGACTCGCTGCGTCATGTTCTATCTGATTCAGCGGATGGACGCCGGAATTTTTCAACCGGCCGACCATATAGATCCTGAATACGGCAGGGAATTGAGACACGCTGCGGAACAGGGAATCGAAATCCTGGTCTATGACGTACGCATCGATTTGGAGACAATCACTTTAAACCGCAAAATTCCATACAAATTATGAAATATGGTGAGTAGGATATAGGGCATACTCTTTAGATAGTGCTTGAAAATAAGACTAAAGCTGAGAAAAAAATCACAAATAGCAGTGTTTTTAGCTTTTTTATATGTCTAATAGCCAGTTTCATAACGGAAGAACCGATATATGTGCGACAGTTTGTTCTGCAGATTCTTGTTGTAATCTTTATCGTTCTCTCTGAAACGCCACTGGGGCGATATTTCAGCCAAAGCCTCATTCAGCTGCCATTTATGGATAAATACCCGACCTTCCAGTTCATGGAGAGCCTTTTTCTGCTCTTCAGTGAACCAGCCCAAGCTGATTTCGGAGATCCTATCCTTTGTTACATCCATTTCGTCTATTTCCGCTGAAGTCATAATGACATCCTGTTCATCGGGCGTCAAGGTCACATGCTCGGACAGGGCCTTTTTGAATCCGGCAGCCGTAGAAAAGTCCTTTCCGAACAGATCATTCAACTTTTCCGTAGATATTCCGATCGATCGTACCCGCTCCATGGCCTCGATGGTAATAATATAATTTACCGGCCGATAAGTCTTTTGTTGAAAAACGTTTTGCAGGAAAAAAAGACAAATGAAACTTGTCAAAGCGGCGATAATCGGCGTGGCGATCCAACCGCAGGTTATTCCGCCTACGACCCGCCAGCGGATCCCTTTCCCGCCTTTGAGCAACCCCATTCCGATAACGGCCCCGACAATGGCCTGTGAACTGGAGACAGGCACCAATGGAATTGACGGCAGTCCATGGCGGATTAGAAAAGCCTCTAACCCTTGGGAAGAAAAGAGTAACAAAACAATGGAATGAGACCATACCGCGACAAAAGCTGCTACGGGAGCAAGATCTATAATACCTTCACCGACAGTCATCATTACCCGTTTGGAATAGGTGAAGACACCAACGGCAATTGCAACCCCCCCTATAAAAAAGAGCTGTTGGGCAGAGGTCAGATTGAACACCCCGAATATAGAAATGTCCGAGAAAGGGGAAACCGGTACAAAGACTCCCATAACATTGGCAATGTTGTTTGCGCCCAGGGAATAGGAACCGAACACGCCGGCGAGGAGCAACCCGTAACGCGTCATACCGTCCAGTTTGAACATGTGAATCTTGGAACGCTTGATGCAGAACACAATCAGCTTATACAGTACTACCGCGATGAAAGCCGATAAAACCGGACAGGCCATCCATGTCACGACAATCTTGGTTAGAGAGTTGTAATCGGTAAGTGATCCTGAGAACAGATTCCATCCGATAATGGCCCCGACGATGGCCTGAGAGGTAGATACAGGACAGCGTGCAAGAGTCATCAAGTAGACACTCATTGCAGCTGCGAATGCAACAATAAAAGCTCCGGCCACGGCGTTCACGGAACCAAGTTTTCCAAGCGTATGAGAAGCACCCGCACCGCTGATAACTGCTCCGATAATTACGAAAATGCTGCAATAAATGGCGGCTGTTCTAAATCTGAGCATCCTGGAACCCACAGCCGTACCGAACACGTTGGATGCATCGTTAGCACCCAGAGACCAGCCCAGGAACAATCCGCTTGACAAAAAAAACGCAAACATTATTTACACCTACAGCGAGCGCTTGATAACGTAAATGCTCAGACGATCGGCCACGTCTTCGGCCCGGTCTGCAATATTGTCTATGTTTCTGACAAAGTCGCGCAGCTGCGTTCTGTGGCACAACGCCAGTTCCTCATTCCTGAAAATAGCACGTTGGACCCTGGTAGAAATTTTATCGGACTCTGTCTCCCAATAGATAACCTTATGCATGTGGTCAGCAACCGTATCGATCTCTTTGAAAAAAGCTCTGCAGGAACGAACGATAGCTTCTACAGCTTCGACTACATAGTTGATCAGTTCTTTGAAATCCTCGTGGTACTCGGGATTGATTTCGGGTCGCTCGATGTCGAACTGCCACAGGGCGCCCTTGAATCGGTCCAGCAGGGAATCCATATTTTCAAGAAGCTCCAGTACATCGCCTCTCGATTCAGGAATAAGCGTCTTTGTATAAAGCTGTTCCTCCAGTGAACGGCGCAACGCATCCCCCTTATGCTCTGTATCTGCGATCTGTTCCAGCTTCTTTTCAAAAGCTTCATTATTTCCTTTCAAATAGGCCTCAGCTCCCTGCTTGAAAAGCAATCCGGATTCGCTTACCTGGTCAAGGAAATCGTCCATCTGTTTTTCGACTCCAACCTTTCTTTTCAGTATGCTGATACCCATGACATTGTCCCACTTTTTTTTATTTTTTTCAGTACCAAGGTGTCGAGCTATTTGGTTTCTGCCTTATGCTCCCGCCACTGTTTGAACAAAGTGTAATGAACGACAAAAAGTAAAATCTTATATAGATAAAGGAAGTAAATCGAGTCGTTACTATATACTTAATATTTAGAATAACTCAATCAAAAAGATAAATATTCAAATGATCAAGCACTAATCATATTAGAAAAGATCTATTGGACAAATTCCTTTACCACTTTAAGTAAGGATTTTGTACAAGGATCGAGCTGTTAAGATATCCTTGTCGGTATTTTGTCCCTTTTCGCGTATCTCCCGTGTGAAAAAACCTGCGGCCGGCGTCTCGATTCTTTGAATTATTCTTTCAATGAGTGTGGATTTCCCGCACCCTGGAGGACCCGTAAAAAGATTTTTTTGCATATCGTAGTTTTTTCTCTTTTCTAAATACAAAGGAATGCGGCGCAACACCAGTAAGACCCGCTTTTTCAAAAGGCAGCTCCTCATGCGATCCGATGATCAACAATCCATTTGGAGCAAGACTGTTCAGCACTTTTTTGAAAGCTTCTCCTTTCAATCGATTTTCATAATAGGTCAAGACATTGTTCCTCAAAAAGATGATATCGAAACCTGAGCCTGGTGGATCCGAGAGCAGATGATGTATTTTCCAGCTAATGTCCCTTCCAAATGAAGCCTTCACCTCATAAAGTTTTTTACCCGCTTTCCGCTTAAAATATATGAATTGAAATTCTTCTTTTACCTCCTTGAGGCTGCTGGGAGAATAGATCCCGGCACGGGCTCTGTCTATGTATACCGGGTTTATGTCTGTAGCGATTATTTCAAGCACCGGCACATGCGCAAAGCTTTTTTGCAAGCAATCCCAGACGATCTTAAAACTATACACTTCATCTCCACACGCACAACCGGCCGACCAGACCTTAATTCTTGTTCTTTTTTTTCTAATAAGCTCGGGAAGTAATTTTTTTTCAAGGGTTATCCAAAATTCGCGATCGCGAAAAAAACGGCTGATGGAAACGGTCAACAGCAGTTCACAGTGCTGCCTGGCCTCATCTTCTTTTTCGAGTTCCACCAGATATGCCGCCATATTGCGGCAACCCAGCTCTTTCATATGCCGGTTTACCCGCTTTTTGACACCCTTCCGGACCTTTCGGTATCCTATCCAGGAAAAACCGAATAGATTAAGTAGTTGACGAAATTGCTGATCATCCATAGAATAACTTTTATAGTATTTATTTAGTTTTTTGAAAAACGCGCTTCACAAGCATTCAGGTGATACGGTTTTAAAGTTGGTCACTGCTTGAGTGTATTAGATAGCGTTAAGAAAGAACAGCAAAATAGCAAATTTTACTTGTGAGTTAAATAATATGCGGATTTAATCGGCTTTATATACAGGGTAGCACCTGTTCTTTCTTTACGCTCACTTATACACGAGTTTGACATGGTTTTAAACCGGATTACCAAAATCACCCAGATTTAAAAGTTGGGTTTCAATATCGTTTAACTATAAGCCATAGATGTGGTGAAATAATGAAACATATATTCCCAGAAAATTCTTCCCGAGAAATTCAGGATAGGTGAATTGCAGATGAATATAGATCGGTTTGAGTTTTTAAGAAAAGATTATGTCCAGGGGTTTCCAGCCAACTGCGGGTTTGAAGTAGAGCGGGTGGCATATGGGATATTTGAGTCCTGTCTTCAAATTCAACCTGTGCACAGACAGCAGGACGGGTTTGTGCATGCCGGTGTCATTGCTACCATGGCGGATCATACCGGAGGTTATGCAGCCTTTACCACTGTTTCAGAAAAATATCGTATTCTGACCATTGAGTTCAAAATCAACTACTTCAAACCAGCTGTTGGTGAAGTGCTGATCTGTCGTTCTAAAGTAATTAATAACGGCAGAAAAATCA
>JAZFVY010000317.1:0-3003 GCA_036447975.1 Desulfobacterales bacterium | reverse complement strand
TCGACCGGGGCAAAGATGAAAAAGTGAGAAAGTTAGTGAAAGGTTATGTAAGTCGGAAAAATCTGACTTTTTTCAATCTGCTGGATCCCAAGACGGCAACTGCTGCACAGTATGGCGTGCGTGGAGTCCCGATGAATTTTTTCATAAACCCTGAGGGGAAGGTTGTGGCCGTAGCCAGCGGATATCGGAAGTGGGATAGCAAAGAAGCCCGCAAGATGTTCCAGCAGTTGCTGTCCGGAACAATATAGATAGGTATTAAGCTCCGATGCGCTTTAAAATTAAAAAAGTGCTTCAAGATCCATGGGCGCGGCTGTCCAAAGCGCTGGCTTAGATGTTCCTCTCTTAAACAGCCTCTTTAGATAAGCAGAACATTGCTAATATGATCAAACCTTGACAAAATGCCACAATGTAGCATTTTGTGCTAAGATTACATGGGTTGTAATCATAGATGCAGTGCCCGAAACCAGCTGTTTTAATTAAAATAACAGACTGGCAATCAAATGAATAGAATATCTTTTAACAGAAAAAGGCTTTGATTTTCAATTCGGTTACCATTATACTTTTATGTACCCTTTCTATTGTGGTCTTTGCGCCCTTGTGCCTTTTCTCACACCATGATGCTGATATTGATACCCGCGACAATTGTTTATTCTCAGCCCATTACTTTACCTATCGAGAGGGTGGTCTGTCAGCGTTCTTCATATTACCTTTTCTGGGGGTATTTTTGTTGATATCAAATCTCATTATCCCGGAAGGGTAAATTTTATCTCCCTATAGACTTCCACGCCGTCACTTCTAAATCTCTACTATTTTAGTTCGTCCGCTTTTCTGGTTATTATCGAGAACTTTTTGACCAGATCGGCAATGAGTTTTATTTGCAGGAAAAAATCGCTCAATTCAGATTAAAGTCTCAGAATTAATATTCCGATATGAAGTAGGATGAACTACCAAAATTATTCATCTTTAAATTTTAAGACTAAGCTTGTTGCTCAAATAGGATAATATCCTCTACTTGGGATACAATTCCGATGTCCTGGCCTACTTTATGATTATGGTGACTGGGCACCAGGGCCAGAACCTTCTCATTGGATGGAAGCAACAGAGTGTAAAGAATATTTGCGCCGCGAAAATTCTTTTCGACAATCCGGGCTTTAAAGCTGCTGTTATCGTCATGGACAATATCTTCAGGCCGGATTAGCACCTGTGCATTACAGCCGTTTCGACAGGGATATGTGAAACGTCCTACTAATGTGCCTATATTTGTTTCTATCTGCGAATCGCCGGTGACTTTGCTCGACAACAGCACACCTTCACCAACAAAATCGGCAACAACCCGGCTGGAGGGACGATGATAAAGATTATAGGCCGTATCCCACTGTTCCAGTTTTCCGGCATGCATCACACCGATCACATCAGCCATGGCAAAGGCCTCGTGCTGGTTATGGGTGACCATAACGGCTGAAATCCCGTATGACTTCAAAATTTCTCGCACTTCAAGGGATAAGCGCTCCCGTAAGGTTATATCAAGGCTGGAAAACGGTTCGTCCATCAACAAAAGCTCCGGACGTGGAGCCAGTGCTCTTGCCAGGGCGACACGCTGCTGCTGTCCACCTGAAAGTTCGTGAGGGAAACTGCCGGCAACCCCTGTCAAACCTACAAGTTCAAGCAGTTCTGTAATTCTTCCGGCTCGATCACTTGCAGGCAGGCGCTTGAGACCGAACCCGACATTGTCGCTAACAGAAAGGTGTGGGAAAAGGGCATAATCCTGAAACACCATTCCGATTCGACGTTTTTCAGGAGCAAGGCCGTCTTTGGCGGAAGCAACAACTTTATTATTGATCAGGATTTCACCGGCACAGGGAGCCTCAAACCCTGCTATCGTTCGCAAAGCAGTTGTTTTTCCGCAACCGCTCGACCCTAGAAGGCAGCCGATGCTGCCTTTTCCCAAGATAAAAGAGAAATCCTTTAGTATCTGTTTATTGCCAAAAGCTTTGGCTACATTCCTGAGTTCAAGTACTGAATCCATTGCGTTTTCCTATTTATTTTTTCTGCGTTTTTTTGCTATGTTTCGGTTTTTTTAGTGAATATGATAATCGGGAGCAGGCTTCCTAAAACAATTGCCACCGCCGGCAGGGCCGCACGCTCCCATTCCCCTTCGGAGGTCAGTTCAAAAATTTTAACTGCCAGCGTGTCCCAGCCAAAAGGTCGGGTCATAAGGGTAATGGGCATTTCCTTCATCACGTCTACAAAGACCAACATTGCAGCGGTAAATAGACCACTTCTGAGAATCGGAAGATGAACCCGTCTCAGCAGCGATATTCCGGTTACCCCCATGCTAATGGAAGCCTCGTCCAGGGAAGGTGTTATCCTGTTCATGGCACTACTGACAGGGTTGAATCCTGCCGCCATAAATCGCACCATATAGGCTGCAATGACGGTAACAGCCGTGCCTTGCATGAGAGCGCCCCCATCCAAGCCGGAAACGGCTCTTATCATGCCGCCCAGCAGACTGTCTGCCCGGCTGATGACGATAAAAATTCCTACCGCCAATACCGTACCTGGAAGTGCGTATCCCAGCGTAGATATCCTGACCAGCAGTTGCATGGTTTTATCTGAATGACGGCGCTGGGCGTACGATAAAATTAATGAACAGCCGGTGATGATTGCGGTTGCCAGGCATGCGAAAAAAAGTGAGTTTCCAAGTATTTCCAGATACCGGCGGCTGAATTCCTCGTGAAAGACGTTTGCCGACCAGATCACTAGCTGGACAAAAGGAATAAAAAAAGCAATCAGCAAAACCGCGGATGCAAAAAACGTTGCTGCCCATCGTATTATACCAGTCAGCTCGATGCGCTCCTCCTCCATGCTCAAGCGACCGCTTTGGGTAAACTGCATCTTTTGGCGCATGTGCTGCTCAATGATAATGACGGCAAAAACGATGATCACCAAGAGAGCGGACATCTGTGCGGCGGCAGGCAGAGAGAAAAATCCGTACCAGGCTTT
>JAZFVY010000316.1:0-8691 GCA_036447975.1 Desulfobacterales bacterium | reverse complement strand
CCCTGTGATTTCTGGACTCAAAGATCATTTTGCAATGTTCAGCACTTATCGATGTGCAGGTCCGACACACAGCAGGTCTCACCTTGTAAACAACGCACATTGCATCTTTTAAAAAGATGCAGGGCAGCTCATGCCGGATCATTGCTATTTCTTCAGGGTTCTTGCCATCTATGCGCTCTAGAACCTTTTGGATTCTATCAGCAATCTCCTGTTTCACCCTATCCGTTAAGACCTGATCTATATGATATCCAATAAGCAGAGCCTCGGGAGGCGTCACAACCGGCATGTTAAAACAGCAGTAGTGGCATCCTATCTTGCAATCCAGGGGTTTAGGCAGGGACTCAAGCGACGTAAATTTCTGGATCGCATCGTCGGTCCATTGAAGTGCATTTGATGCCAATTCAAGAACTTTATGATTAGGGTTTTTCATCAGAGCTATTATAGGGTCATGTCTACATTCTTGGCAAATTAATTCAGGGCAACGTAAAGACACCTGAAAGGACAATATCATGAATTAAATAAGCATGAAGTTCCTCCAGAAAGTGACCAGCCCCCACTTTTTGTACCACATTTTAAGTTAGAATTTGTGCAATATTTTCCTGTGAAGAAGATAACCAACAAGGACCAAAGTGTAAAGGCATTATCAATTTCAGCCTTTAGAAAAGTAACTATTTCAGCAGTGTTAATTTATGAATCGAGCTGCAAAGAGGGTATCTCAAACTGTGAGACAAAAAGTTGAACGTCTAATGCCCTGCTTTTAGGTTCGGTATTTATAAAGAAAAAAAGAGGGAGTACAATGGAATTCCCCATTGAAGGGGTTAGAGAGGGTTTATATCGATATGCAATGGCCGAAATATGGATTCCAAACAAATCCGTGATGAACCCATTTCTTAAACGTGTTGACATATAATAGATATTCATATGATGATTTACGTGCCAATAAAAAATATTGACACAACATTGCAAATCCTATTCTTATATATTTTTACGAACGTCTTAAGTATTAGGTTTTAAGCAAAATATGTATGTACAAATAAAAACCTAAAACCTAAAACCTAATGAATTAGACTCATTACAAATTCATCAATTTCAATACATCCTGTTGAAAATCAATTTTTCAAGAAAGGGGGTAACCGTGCCAAAATATAAACAAGGACTTGCATTTCGCTATATGCAGGGCACCAAGTATCACCGGGATCGACCCATCAGTGACGATCTGGGTTCCATCCCGGCACCCGAACGCTTCAAGAACTACCCGGATGCAGAGCGTCTGCAACTGCCGGAACCGGACCTGAGCCGGTCGGCCGATCTCTGGCAATGCCTGGCCAGGCGTCGATCTGAACGCGATACAACACCTGAACCGCTCAGTATCGAGGAACTGGCCAAACTGATGTGGGCGGCCCAGGGCGTGACCGTCAGGGCCGGTATCCACCTGCTTCGCACTGCTCCTTCTGCCGGCGCTCTCTATCCCTTTGAAACCTATCTCTATGTTGACAAGGTGGAAGAAGTGCCCCAGGGTATTTACCATTTCGATGTGGCGGACTTTGCTCTAAAGCGCTTGCAGTCCGGCAACTTTAATCGGAAATTCACCGCTGCCGGTCTGGGTCAGCCCGCGGTGCAAAGGGCAGCGGTGGTTATTATTTGGACCGCCATGATGCTCCGGTGCATGGTTAAATACCGCGACCGTGCGATGCGCTACATCCCCATGGATCTTGGTCATGTCTGCCAGAATGTCCAATTGGCTGCATCAGCCATGGGCCTCGGTTCATGTCCCATAGGCGCCTTTTTTGATGATGATTTCAACGAACTGATAGGTGTAGACGGTGAAGAGGAAACGGTGGTGTATCTTGTCACAGTAGGAAAACTTAAGTAAGGCTTTGTTTTCTTATGCTTCTGCAAGGATTTCAATAATCGGTGGGATAACATTGGTAGCAATGTCCGTGCTGGAACCACCGCCCAGAACCACTTCCAGACGACCGTCGGTTACCTCCTCTGCGGTCTGTTTCATAAAGCGGGCTATCTCCTGAAAACAGCGGCCACTAAGTCCCAGACTGCCGTAATCCCCTGTGTGAGTATCAAAACCAAAGTACCAGAAAATCAGATCCGGTTTGAAATCCGCAACCCGGGTATGGAACTCGGCCTTTACCTTGTCAGCATATTGGCCGTCTATGTCCTTGTCACCCTTTTCGCCACCGCCCCAAAACCCCCTGAAGCCTCCAGGCGCTCGAACGTCTACCTTTGTACCGTCTGTAGAAACAGAGTCCATGCCACAGAAACATACATGCAGCACATCCGGGTCGTTCCCAATCAGATCCCGTGTGCCGTCTCCATGGTGGGCATCCGTATCCAGAATTGCGAATCTCTGGATATTGTGTATCTCGCGCAGATAGGTAATGGTAATGACCACATCGTTAAAGCAGCAAAATCCGCCAAAGTAGTCTCTGCCTGAATGATGGCCGCCGGCACCGATTAGGGCAAAGGCATTGTCGATTTCCCCTGTACAGATCTTTTCCCCGGCCAGAAGCACACCGCCCACAGAATGCCAGGCCGTTGAACAGAGATGGTCGGCCTCCACGCCCCGGATAAGCTCTGGTGTGTGCACCTTCAGGATCCACTCCTCCTCTATTGGTGGCGATTCATAAAGGATAACATTGTCACGGGCCAGTAGATGTTCAATGGCACCCGGGAAATCTTCCAGCCTGGCGCCCCTGGTAAGGTAACTCCTGCGACTGAAGCTGGGGTGATAAAAAACGCCGGTTTTCTTCATGAGATTCTCCTCTTATAATAATGAAACCGCAGACACACACGGACAAATACTTCCATGTTTACTGTAATGTAACAGTTTAGTTCTTTAAGACAAATCGATTTCAAACGAGCTTCAGGTATGATTAAATTTTGTGTCCAGGCCATTCTGTCAATCCTGTCTGAAAAAGTATGCCGATCAAAAATCAGAAAGGGCTGGTTTCCCCAGAACCTTGAGGTAGGAGGTGTCATTTAGAAACGAGACGATCCACTGGCCGTCTTTGTATGTGAAGAGGTTGGTGCTGGCTGTGTCCTGTTGTATTCGCCAGAAGTTACTGTTGTCGATGCCCAGAAAGGCGCAGCAGATAACCTTGTTTGGTGCCCGGTGGGCCACCAGGGCGATGTTCTCATTCTTATGTTTTGCCACTAGATTCTCAACGGCTTCCATGGCACGCGAACGGACCTCATCCAGGCTTTCCCCTGCGGGGAAGCTGACTTTGTGGGGTTCCTCAAGCCAGAGCGCATAAAGATCCGGAAATTTTTCTTGAACTTCTTTCAGACTCTTTCCTTCCCATTCTCCATAGCTGATGTCAATAATAGAATCAAAAGGCGTGACTGGGATATTTTGGAATTTTGCTATATTTTCAGCTGTTTCCATGGAACGGGAGAGAGGGCTGCTGTAAATGGCATGGAGAGTTTCGTCTTTAAGGGCTTCACCGGCAAGATGAACTTCATTTCTCCCTGCTTCGTCAAGGGGGATATCGGCCCGTCCGCGAAAGACCTCCTCCAGGTTCCAGGCTGTCTGACCATGGCGCACCAGATATACTTTTGTCATATGCCCTGTCCCTTCATATCCCCTTGATCTTCTGATGCAATTCCCGGGTCTTTTCCATCCGGACCTGGTCGCGTTCCAGGACCAGTCGCCGGATATCTTCATCTGCAGCAATCAATTCCGGTTCACCAAGGTCTTTCCCCAGGGCGTGTCCATCGATGTGGATCCGGTAAGAATGAATCATCCGAGCGATCAAAGGTACAGGATACTCACGGCCCTGCACCTTCAGGGTTTGCAAACCCAGATCAATGTGCTGTCTCAGTTCCTCACCCCTGATGGCAAAGGCAACATTTGGCCGGTGTTCGATTTTTTCATTGACGCTGATAATCTCCTCGGAGCTCTTTCCCTTGCGGCGCATCAATTTATCCCGCTGGGCCTCTGTCAGCAGGCAGAAGCGAAAGCAGCTGCCGCTTCTGTCCGGCCAGCCCTCGTATTCGACAATCTCATTGCCCTCTTCATCGTGGTACACCTTTCTTATATACGAGTCGCTGGTGATCTCATGAAACAGACAGTTGCCTACGCCGCCGATGCAGCGGTTGCCGTGGAGCATGGCCTCCACAAGAATTCCGATCTGGTCTGCCTCGTTTTTGAAGTGTCGTAATTTTTCTACGGTGTCGATTTCGGTGCTGGCCACAACCTGTGTGGCACCTGCCTCCTGGTAATGTTCCAGTTTTTCTCTGGTCTTGACATTGCATCCCACACTTGCGTGGATAATCAAATCAGGATAGTTAGTGTGAATGAGCCGCATGAGTCCTGGTGTTTTAGCGATGACCCCTTCCACGCCCCATTGCGCCCACTTGGCGACCTTGCTCAGCACCCGGATAAAATGTTTTTCCTGGATCTCTGCGTTAATGGCCACACGAAGCTTCCCACCATGGGCATCGGCTATGCGCATTGCTTCCCTGATTTGGCTGTCTTCCAGTTCCCAGGCGCACTTTCTGCGGCTGAATCCTTTTGCCCCAACATAGACCGCATCTGCACCACTGGAAAATACTGCCTCTACCATTTCGACACTGCCGCCAGGAGCCAGCAATTCGTTCACGGTATTGAATCCTCCTTACTTATAGACTGGCATCTATCTGTTCCCGAAAATCAAGATCCAGACAAAAGGGATCTGCGAAAAAAATCGCATAATATTTCTATCAACAACAGACTCAGGAACAAAACGTTTAATTTTAAAGCATTCATGCATTTGCTGTCAAGAGATTTTTGGGTTCATCCAGGCTCATATACCTGTCCAGCATTTATCATGATGCTTCTACCCTAATTGATCGCAAACAAAACGGAAGAAATATTTTATGTGTTTAATGTTATTATTCATTTTGTAGGTTCGGATGTATTTTCGCAACTCTTCTATAAGTGAGATATACAATAGGGTTCTATTTACTGTAACCCTACCTTATGTTTATTTTTTGCATCAAGCATGCTGTCGTGCAACCGCTCGGCCCGCAGGCAAAAAGTCTCCAGCTTTGCAGTGATGATCTGGGGAAAAGGCGAGCCGTCGCTTTCGATTGCCAAAAATGGCAGGTCTTCAATGTTGGCAAGTATGGCTCTTAGCCGATCATTGTTCGGATCAGTCGCCAGCTTTCCTTCACGGGTCATGACCTCGGTAAGTATTGATTCCGACAGGCGGTTTGGCATGCACCCGAAGGGGCCGATAGCGATGACACCGCAGGCATGTGACGCCACCTCGGTTAGAGAGCTTCCCACCGTCAGTATGGCTTCACCGGTCAGGTTTGGTGATATATAAGGCGTTGCATTGTCAACGATCGATTTGATATTTAGCGGCTCTGCGTGAACGAGTTTTGAGCGGGACAATATGGACTTGATACTCTTTTTGGATCGAGCCATGGATCTCTTTTTTAGCATGAACCCCAGCTTCTCCATATATGACATTGTATGTTCGGAGAGCCTGTTTTCCAGCAAATAGTCAGAATAGAGTATCCACTCGGCAATCGGTGAACAGATGACGGCAAACCCTTTTTCCGCAAGTGTCTCAGTCAAATTCTGGCGCGATAGAGCATCACGCCGGACGAATATCTCACCTATAAGAGAAATTGTAGGGACCTCTTCCCGTGGACGCCGTAACGGAATCCGGCTAAACCGTTCTGCTGTCTTATCGAGCTGTTCTTCAAGCATCAAAAAATCTAAATCTTTATTTTCAAATTCACCCAGTATCTTGCCCCACTCTTCATTGAATATTTCGATTGCCTCTTCTGTGTCTGTTGCGTTGGCCAGCAACATGGATCGGATGTCTTCCATAGCATCGGATACGACAATCCCCCACCACACTTTTAGCTGAAACTCGCCGCCCAAACCCGCGTAGGAGTTTTCTGACGTCAGTGAAAGCATGGCCACATCCGCCATCTCACGTTTTTTCATTAGATCCTCCATAAAAACGTAGTACTGGCCGAACCGGCAAGGGCCGGCGGCGGTGGGCATGAAGTATACCAGAATTTCGTCGTCCCGTTTATGATTGTAAATGTAGTTGAGCAGCGTTCCCGTGGTTAGCAGAAGCGGCAGGCACTCCTTACATGATGTGTTTGCCCGTCCCAGTTTTAACACCGCCTCGTCTGACGGAGGATGAGCAAACACGGTGAAACCTGCCCCACGAAATAAAGCTTCCATCGATTCCGAGGCAAGTCTGCCCATGGACGGAATCAGAAGCGTCACACGCGGGTCGGTCATGGGCAGCACCTCGCCCGAAGATGTGGTCACTTTGGCGATACCTTCATCAAGAAAAGTCCGGGCAGGATTAAATATCTGCTCCTTTTGGGCGATCTTCTTCTCTGCCAGCAATTGTCTGAAGGCTTTAACGATGTCAAGAAACGCCTCGATCCTTGTCTCCAAACCGGCGTCTGCCGTGTGGCTGTCCAGCTCAAGGGTCAGGGAAGGTTTTCGGCCCATGATATCCCTGAAATACCCGATTATGAACGCATCCGGGCCACATGAAAAGTTGGTTATGAAGGTTCCGAACAGTTGAGGATGCTGTTCGACGAACCGGGTTGCCTTCATGATACGCTGGCCCATACCCCAATACATATGGCGCTTTGACCTCTCATCATCATACGGAAGAAAATCCAAAGGCATTACCAGAACACCTCTTGATGCGAACTTGTGAGGAATGCCCATGTGTGCTTCCTCAACGAATCCGTTGTATGACCGGCCAAAAATCACAACAGCGCTCTTATCCGGATCTGTTTCCAGATCCTTCAGAACATTTTTCCCGATCTCCCTCATCTCGGCCTCACATTCCATTTGTTGCTTCAGCGCCTTGCTGAAAGCCTTTCTGGCCTCCTTTCGCCTAACTCCCATCTGAATTGCGGTCTCAACCAGAGCTTCTTCGGCCAATGCCAGCCCTTTGGTCAGGTCAAGAAGAGGGGCTAAGACCTTTGTCCCTTTTTGCTTAAGCTTGTCGAGTCTTTCCTTGAATGTGGTCTGAAGATAGAACGTCTCACCCTGGACAAAAGGACATACCTGGGAACTGGAACTTCCGTCTTGAGCAGGAACCGCTTTGAAGTGGGGAAGGAAAATGTACTCCGGTGGATTTTCCATCCAAAGAAGCGAGTGAAAAAATCCATGTACCAGTTCAGCCGGATAGCAGAAAGCAGCGCTTCTATAGTCAATCCCTTCCTGAGAATAGGAATCGGGCACAATTGGTTCGAATCCCAGTTGAGCAAAAAATGTAGAATAAAGGGGATAGTAGGTGTTGACCAAAAAACTTCTGTTGATGCCGATTCTACCCCTTAATTTTTTCACGCCCTTTTTCCGCAAGCCCTGATCAGAGTCTGAGGCAGGCTTAGCACCGTACTTTTCGAATACAAGCTGCTGCCGGACCCGGACCAGATCCAGTTTTTCAACGTCGAATTTTATATTGTGCCGCAAATTGTAGTATCTGTTACAGGCACCGCCAAAGGGATATTTACTCCCTTCAAGCTCGATCATGGCTACTTCACAGCGCCGGTCGCACTTTTCCTTGCCTCCCTTGCATATGAATGACTTCCCGAATTTCACCTCTCGATTTGCCAGAACCTGAAGGTCAAATCGTTCCCTTTCCATTAATCCCATTTCAATTCTCTTTTTGACCTCAAGTGCAACACCATATGCCCCCATGAGCCCTGGTTCAGGAGGAACTATGATCGGCTTACCCACAAGGGCTGCCATGGCAAGCGGAACCGCCCGGTTGTAGCAGACACCGCCCTGCATGAAGACCTTCTCCCCCACCTGGCGGTTCCCTTTGACCCTGTTTGAATAGTTCATACAGATTGAATAGACCAGCCCGGCAATTATATCCTGATGCTTAATCCCTTCGTGAATGGCGTTTTTTATGTCAGAAGCGATGAATGCAGCACACTGATCGTTGAAGTTGGGTGGTTTCTTGCCCTTAAGTGCAATCTCTGCAATATCCTCCATTTTAACACCGAGAGTCTCAAGGGCGGATTCTTCCAAAAAGGACCCAGTGCCGGCTGAACAGGCTTCGTTCATGGCATAATCGGATGGAACCGCATTGGTAATGTAGGTGTATTTGGCATCCTGGCCTCCTATCTCAAATATGGTGTCCACCTGGGGGTCAAAATATACGGCGGCGGTTGCATGTGCGATAATTTCGTTGATAACACCGTCCGTAAGTGCATGAAGACCGGCAATCTGGCGGCCGGAGCCGCAGACACCCAGTCCCTCTATGGATATCTGTGAAAGATCAACCTTTTCCTTTACCTGATCGAGGATCGAATGATAGCACTTCCTGGAAGCTCCCACCGGATCGCCGTCGGTGCGCAGATAAACAGAAGCAAGCAGTGCGTCATCCTCTTTTCGAAGTAGAATCGCCTTGGTGGTTGTTGAACCAACGTCGAGGCCAAGTATGCATACATCTCCAGACCGGATCTCACCCATCTCAATGGTTTTGAATTCCACCATGTCCTCGAAATCCCGAAGGTAGCTGAGCGTGTCAAACGGGTCGCCTCCCTTGCCAAACAAGTCTGATATACCAGGAAATTTTTCTGTCCCGTGTTCCAGTCCCCAGAGCGCAGCGCCAAGCGCTTCGAAATATGGCGCTTCATCGGGAACGATCAGTCCGGGAATCTCCTCACGCAGATACTCGATCATCATTCGGTTAC
>JAZFVY010000315.1:0-7576 GCA_036447975.1 Desulfobacterales bacterium | reverse complement strand
AGCTGTTGCTCGAGATTATCAGGTTGCATGCATCAACACAATAGACACCAACCTGATCCTTAGCCTCAGGGACGGGTCAGAACTCAATGGTTTTGCTTTAAACACATAAAATATTTCTCCCGTTATGTTTAAGATCAATTTGGGTTAAAGTGTTGCAAATAGTATGTTATTGAAATATTAAGGAACTCAACCCCTCTGAAATTTATCAAAGCCGGGTTCTAAAAGCCAGGACTTATACAATTTTCAAATGAAAGAGAGACTATGATTGCCTATTTTGACTGCTTTTCCGGGATAAGCGGGGATATGACCTTGGGGGCGCTTATCGACCTTGGGGTGCCAGCAAAATGGCTTAAAGAAGCTCTTTCCAGCATTCCCTTAAGCGGTTTTGATCTGTCGGTTTCATCTCTGTCCCGGAACGGGATTGCTGCGAAACGCGTTCAAGTCAATTGTGAAACGGATACAGAATCTAGAAATTATTCCCGAATAAAAGCCTTGATAGAAAAGAGTCCTTTATCAACATTTGTTAAGGAAAGAAGCCTTGAGGTTTTCAAAAGGCTCGCTGACGCTGAAGCCGGCATACACGGATGTTCCATTGAAAAGGTCCATTTTCATGAAGTTGGGGGAATTGATGCGATTGTAGATATTGTTGGAACGACTCTTTGTCTTGAACACTTGGGGGTCGATCGGGTAATCGCATCAACGATTCCCTTGGGCTCGGGGTTTGTCTCCTGCCAGCACGGCATACTGCCCGTACCGGCGCCTGCAACCGTTGCACTTCTCAAAGGTGTTCCGGTTTATGGTTCAGAAATTCAACATGAGCTTGTGACGCCCACTGGGGCGGCCATCATTACCACACTTGCCGAATCCTTTGCGAAGATGCCTGCAATGGTTATTGAAAAAGCCGGATACGGCGCTGGAAAACGCGAATTTGAAAAGATACCGAATTTGTTGCGTATTATTATCGGTTTTATGCCGGAGTCCTTAAAAGATTCTCAGAAAGGTTATCTGAAAGACACAACCTGCGTAGTGGAAACTTGCATCGACGATATGAACCCTGAATTCTTCGGGTTTATAATGGATCGCCTGTTCGAAGACGGGGCTCTCGATGTCTACTGGATACCAGTTTTCATGAAAAAAAACAGACCGGGAACGCTTGTTCAAGTGCTTTGCCCTAAAGATCGGATGGATTCAGTTATAGATCGTATTTTATCTGAAACCAGTTCACTGGGGGTAAGATATTATGATGCTGACAGGCGCACGCTTGCTCGTGAGCACACTTTAGTGCACACTCCATACGGTGAAATACAGGTAAAACGTATTATAGAGCCGGGCGGAAGTGTTCGTATCGTGCCCGAATATGAAGTCTGCAAAGAGATCGCTATTGAAAAAAATATTCCCATAAGGGTCGTATATGATACAATAATAAAATCGCTTAGTGAATAAATTTATTGCTTTGTAAATCCCGAAAGGATGCAAAATCTATAGAACCACTAATTAAAAAGAAAGAGCAGTAATATCATTAAATAGAATTGTGTAGCGATTGTATTGCTTGACAAAAAAGATGCCAGGCGATAGAGACGGGCCATGAATTTTAAACAGAAATCGGTCATGTTTCTTGCGACCGGCTGTTTTATCGGGAACATCTCTTTTGCCCCCGGCACGTTTGGATCTATTCTGGGGCTTCCGCTTTGCTTTCTTCTTTCTAAAATCGATTTGTCAGTTGCTGTCCCATTAACAATAATATTTGTTTTTTTTGCCATGTGGATAGCCCAGGAAGCCGGGAAAATATTAAGGGCGGAAGATCCAGGCTGTATTGTCATT
The DNA here is from genome assembly GCA_036447975.1 of Desulfobacterales bacterium. Taxonomy (GTDB): domain Bacteria; phylum Desulfobacterota; class Desulfobacteria; order Desulfobacterales; family UBA11574; genus JAUVVL01. The sequence goes on along the minus strand of JAZFVY010000315.1, from coordinate 5,755 downwards.
GATGAAATTGCGGGTCTTATGATAACATTCATTGGCCTGCCTTTTAATATCATTTCCGCTGTTGCGGGGTTTCTAATCTTCAGAGTTCTGGATATCTTGAAGCCTTATCCGATTCGATTTTTTGAAAGAAAATTGTCCGGGGGCATCGGTGTTGTTATGGACGATGTTGCGGCGGGCATTTGCAGCAATATCATTTTAAGGGTTTTATTATTCATTATTTGAAAGGGTGATATCGAAACTTGAGTTCAAAAAAATCTTCAGAAAATGGTGCTCGTACAAAAAAAAAGAGCGGTCTTCGGGAAAACATCGAAGCGATCCTTGTGGCCATCGTACTGGCATTATTTATCCGTACTTTTATCATTCAGGCTTTTAAAATTCCATCAGGTTCCATGAAGCAGACTCTTCAGATCGGGGACCACATTCTGGTGAATAAATTTATTTACGGGATCAAGATGCCGTTTTCGATGACCACAATTGTTCCCATCAAAAATCCGGAACGTGACGATATTATCGTTTTTAAATTTCCGGAAGACCCTGACAAGGATTTTATCAAGCGGGTAATCGGGATTGCCGGTGATGTGGTTGAGTACCGTGACAAACAGGTCTATATTAACCACAAGCGCCTTAATCAAGATTATGGTATTCATACAGATTCCAATATTATTTCGGGAGGTGTACAGCCCAGGGATAATTACGGACCGGTTGTTGTGCCTGAAAATTCGCTTTTTGTAATGGGAGACAACCGGGACCATAGTTATGACAGCAGATTTTGGGGTTTTGTCGATGTGAAGGCTGTAAGGGGCAAGGCCTTGATAATCTATTGGTCCTGGGACAAGGAAAATTTCGGGGTCAGGTGGAACAGACTTGGGCAAATATTGAAATAAAGAAAATTGATATCAATTTAGCCCTTTGAAAAAAATATCGCATTCATATAATCCTGTTTTTAACGGCTCAAACTCGTGCCAAAGTGAGCGTAAAGAAAGAACATGGGCCAATCTTTGTAAATAAGATCTGCTATATGTGCATATTTTTTAACTCATAGTAAAACTTTGTCAATTTGCTGTTCTTTCCTAACGCTCACTAATACACTCAAACAGTGACCCGCTTAAAAACCGGATCGCCTGAATGCTTTTTGGCCTCGTTGTTTCATAAATCTAAAATAAAACGAAAGCTGATTATGCAGTTTACAAGAAAAGATATATTGGATATGGAGTCCCTTTCTGTTGAAGAAATCACCTTGATTCTGGATACGGCAGACAGAATGAAGGAGATTTCCGAAAGGCCTATCAAAAAAGTTCCAACGCTAAGGGGCAAGACCGTTGTCCTGTTTTTTTATGAGCCGAGTACGCGTACACGAACATCTTTTGATATTGCAGCCAAGAGACTCAGTGCCGACAGCCTCTCGATATCTGCAAGTACCAGCAGCATAGTCAAGGGAGAAACACTAATCGATACTGCACGGAATCTCGAAGCCATGAATCCTGATGTGATCGTAATACGGCATACTTCAGCAGGTGCTCCTCATCTGCTGGCACGAATGGTGAAGACCTCTATTATAAATGCCGGTGACGGTATGCACGCTCATCCCACCCAGTCACTCCTTGATCTGATGACTGTGAGGGAGAATAAAGGGGAAATTTCAGGCCTGAGCATCGCCATAATCGGCGACATATCCCACAGTAGAGTCGCCAGGTCAAATATCATCGGATTTACAAAAATGGGCGCTGATGTCATGCTGGCAGGTCCTCCTACCATGATTCCAAAAGGTATTGAAACCCTTGGCGTCTCTGTTACATACAATGTGGAGGATGCTGTTTGTGATGCAGATGTTATCATGATGCTGAGAATACAGAAGGAGCGGCAGCAGCACTTTTTGTTCCCAACGGAGCGTGAATATGCAAGAGTATACGGGCTGACAAAGGTCAAACTGGAAAAGGCCAGGGATGACGTGCTGATTATGCATCCTGGGCCTATTAATCGGGGTGTTGAAATTGCTTATGATGTCGCAGACGGTCCGTATTCCATTATTCTTGAACAGGTGACAAACGGTGTTGCCGTCCGCATGGCCCTTTTATACCTGGTGGCAGGAGGAGCACGGAATGCTGATGCTGATTAGGGGCGGAAGGGTCATTGATCCGGGAAATTTAGATGGTATCATGGATATCTTCATCTCGGACGGTAAGATAGTTGAGATAGTAAAGCATGGTTTGACAAGTAGTGAATATCCGGAATCCATAATCGAGCAACCTGAAACCAAAATAATTGATGCTTCAGGCAAGATAGTGACCCCCGGACTGATCGACATGCATGTCCATCTGAGGGAGCCGGGTTATGAATACAAAGAGACCATCGAAACAGGCTGTCTGGCAGCGGCTTTTGGCGGCTTTACAGCGGTATGCACAATGCCGAACACAAACCCGGTCAATGATTGCAGACAGGTTACGGAATATATATTAAAAAAAGCTCAAGCAGCAGACAACGCTCGTGTTTATCCTGTTGCCGCAATCAGCCAGGGGCTTAAAGGAGACGGCCTTTGTGAATTTGGAGAGTTAAAAGAAGCGGGTGTCATCGCCCTTTCCGATGACGGAAATCCCGTGATGAGCAGTCAACTTATGCGCAGGGCCCTTGAATATGCCAAAGGATTTGGTCTGCTGGTCATTTCCCACTGCGAGGATCGTGATTTAGCAGCAGGCGGCGTAATGAATGAGGGTGCAGTTGCTACGCGCATGGGCCTGGCTGGAATACCCAATGCCGTTGAAAGTATAATGGTCATGCGGGATATCGCCCTTTCCGAATTAACCGGCGTTCCCATTCACATCGCCCATGTGAGCACAGAGGAATCTGTGCAAGCCATTAGGGATGCAAAAACAAGAGGGGTGAATGTAACGGCTGAAACCGCGCCTCACTACTTTACCCTTACAGATGAATCTGTTAAAGAATATAAAACTAGCACGAAAATGAATCCGCCTTTGCGGTCAAATCATGACAGAGAGGCCATTTGTCAGGGGCTTGCTGACGGAACCATCGATGTTATAGCCACCGATCATGCCCCGCATTCTTCCATTGAGAAAGAAGTCGAATTCGACATGGCGGCAAATGGTATCATCGGGCTTGAAACTTCGGTTTCTCTGGGAATGAAACTGGTTGAAGATGAAGTGATTACCATAACAGATCTTGTTGAAAAGATGTCGACAAATCCGGCCCGTATTCTCGGGCTTGAAAGCGGCTTAACCGTCGGAAATCCTGCTGATATTACAATCATTGATCCTGACATATCATATCGAGTAGATGCCGATAGCTTCCAGTCACTAAGCCGCAACACCCCTTTTGACGGCTGGGAATTGAAAGGAAAAGCCGTGCTGACATTGGTCGAGGGTAAGATCGTATTTTCAGACCTATAAAAGTCGTGTCCGCCAATCAACCAATGATCATTGGCAACTGGCAACTGATCAATGACTGACAAAATCCCCAATATACTTGTTGTAGACGATGAACTCAGCATGCGCGAGTTGCTTGAGGTCATGCTAACCAGGCAAGGGTATAAGATTTTATGTGCAGAAAACGGCCGCAAGGCAATATCAATGATAGAAAAAACAGATTTCGATCTTTTGCTTTGCGACATCAGGCTCGGGGATATTACCGGCCTTGATGTGTTAAGGGCGTCAAAAAAGAAGAATCAAAATACCGTGGTCATCATGATTTCAGCCTATGCAACAACCGAAACTGCTGTTGAAGCCATGAATGAAGGGGCCTACGACTATGTACCAAAACCATTTGAAAATGAGGAGCTTATACAAACCATAGCAAATGCCCTGGCTCTCAAAACCATAGAGCATGAAAAAGAGTTCCTCGATGATGAACTCAAGAAAACACTGCATTTTGGGAAAATAGTGGGAAACAGCCCCGCTATTATAAATGTATACAAAATGATCGAACAGGTTGCCAAAACCAGGACAAATATCCTGATCACCGGAGAAAGCGGAACCGGCAAGGAATTAATTGCCCGGGCCATACATGAACAGAGTGATCGGCATGACAAGCCTTTTGTAGTTATAAACTGTAGCGGCATTCCAGAGACATTGATGGAAAGCGAGCTTTTTGGCCATAAAAAAGGTGCTTTTACAGGGGCAACCCAGGATACAAAAGGTCTTTTTGAGATTGCCGATAAGGGCACTGTATTTCTTGACGAAGTCGGGGAGATCAGTATTCCTATGCAGGTAAAGTTGCTCAGAGCTGTCCAGGAGAGGGTGTTTAAGGCAGTGGGCGGCAATGAAGATATATCGGTTGATATACGTTTTATTTCTGCCACAAATAAAGAGCTGGAGAAAGAGGTTATCTCCAGACGTTTCAGAAATGACCTATTCTATCGCCTGAATGTTATTGAAATAAAGCTTCCGCCCCTCAGGGAAAGAAAGAGTGATCTTCGTATCCTTGCCCAGCATTTTCTTGAGAAATATTCCCGTGAAATGGGGAAGGAGATTGCCAAGATTTCATCATACGCCATAGACATGCTGAACAAATATGATTTTCCCGGAAATATTCGTGAGCTTGAAAACCTGATTGAAAGGAGTGTGGCCCTTTCCAGCACAAATATTATTCTACCGGACAGCCTGGCCCTTTCTTTTCATAAGCGGAGATGGATTGAGGGTGTTAAGGACAGGCGTTTTGATCTGGACGAGGTTAAAAACGGGGTTTCCCTTGATGCTATCCTGGCAGAAATCGAAAGGGCGTATCTTAAAAAGGCCCTTGAGTACAGCAACGGGAATAAGCAAAAAGCGGCTGAATTGCTTGGTGTCAGTTATCGTTCTTTCAGGCATCGTCTTAGTAAACTGGGTATCGAAAACTAAACAATTGGTAGCATTTTAGTTTCCCATGCGGCAAATTTTGTCACATTGATGACAAATTTTGTCAATTTAAATGTATTTGATTAAAAAAGGAGCGTTCACTTTTCTTTTCCGTGGAGTAATATTCCACATAAATACAACATATTATAAATTTATTTAAAACATCAGCCTCGATGGCATATTCTTTGCTACTGTTTAAAATCAAAATCAAATTTTTGTTGACAAAACCATAAGGTCAATCGTATTAATAATTGATTGGTCAAAAGGGGGTGAAAAAACAAAAAAGCGCAGGGAATTTATATTGATTTTATAACATTTAACAAAACATTAAAAAGTTAACAAATTTAAAGGAGGTTTGACATGCTTCAAAAACTGAGAGGAAACAATGAAAAAGGTTTTACCCTGATTGAGTTGATGATCGTTATCGCAATCATCGGTATCCTGGCGGCCATCGCCATCCCCAACTTTCTGTCCTATCGTACAAAAGGTCAGAATTCCGCGGCCCAGAGTGCAGCCAAGAATTTTTACAATACGGCCATAGCTTACTTTGCAGATACATCATCCGGCGGCACTTCCGTGGGCCCGACCGGAGCTCCTTCTTACACTACAGATACCAATATAACTGTGGTAGGTTCCGGCATGACTGATACTGGAGGAACAGTTGGCGTTGCCTTGACCTTCATGCACAATAAATCCACAAAGATATACACCCTTGGTTCAGAGGGCGGTTTGACATCAAATTAATATTGATTGTTGTATCAATAATAAAAAAAGGGAGGTAAAATCCTCCCTTTTTTTATTGTATCTCCTAACCCGGATTTTTTCACGAGCCAAAGCGGTTCAGGAACAAGGCATTTCAGCCCGAAGACGTAGTGTTCTACTTCGAGGGCAGAATAACGCAGTTCTTGTGC
>JAZFVY010000314.1:0-2415 GCA_036447975.1 Desulfobacterales bacterium | reverse complement strand
GTTATTTCGCAATATGAATATCATCAGAATGCCCCGTATCGCCCCACCGGTTGAAATCAGCCTTTTGGACATACACGACAAGCGGGTTACTCTCGCTGATTTCAAAGGTAAAATTGTGTTTCTAAATTTTTGGACCACATGGTGTCCCGAATGCCGTATTGAGATGCCTTTAATGGAAAAATTGCATAAGCGGTTTAAAGATAAAGATTTTGCCATGGTTGCCGTTAATTTGCGGGAGCCTGCAACACAAGTGAAAAAATTTTTCGATAAGCATAAGTTGACTTTCACGGCTCTTCTGGATTCAAAAGGGAAAATAGGATCGCGGTTTGGGATAAGAGCCGTTCCGACCACCTTTATTCTGGACAAAGAAGGAGGAATCATCGGCAAGGTTTTCGGATCCCGAGAATGGACCAGTCAAAAATCGTTCGATTTGTTTGAGCATTTGATAAATTAGTTTAAATCAAAAATCTACATCCTCCGAGTGTTGATCCTTTAAAAACTTTTTAAGTCCGCTGGAGGAGGGCGTTATATAAAATCGCGAAGCGATTTTATAACTTGATGTAGTCTGTCAAAACTGTTAACAGTAAAAATCAACAAAAATAGCCAACAATACATCTGCAGTTGATATTAATCCTCTGGAGCATGAAAAAGACTCTTGCAAAATTGATTTTGCTTTTGACCTTTTTTAGCCTGATTGCATCGTGTACCTACTCGCAATCAATGACGGCTGAAACCGATTGGGGGAGCGACCCGCTATCTTCAATGGTCCGGTTTTATCGGGGGCCGTTGAATCATCTCTCTGCCGTCAGGTACGGCGAATGCCCCATGTATCCATCGGACTCCGAATACAGCCTGCAAAGCATTAAAAAACACGGAATGTTGGCGGGATGGGTAATGTCAATGGACCGCTTGATGCGCTGCGGCCGCGATGAAACAAGATTATCTCCGGAGATTTTTATTAACGGTAAGTGGAAAACCTATGATCCGGTGGAAAAAAACGATTTCTGGTGGAGTGATAAATAGTGACCATCGTTTCCAGATATCAGAACTCTTCTCTGCCTAATTGCGGCGATACACTATCTGGTTGCCGTTCTGGGCCCAGGCTCTCATCCCGCCTTTAAAGTGGATCACCCGGGTATACCCCATTTTTGTCAATTTTTCAGCGGCGATATAACCCATATGTCCTGCCATGCAGTAAACGACGATCCTGGCATCCTTGTTATCGGGGAGTCTGTTTTTGTACTGATCGATGGCATTGAAAGGGATCAAAAGATCAGTTTTGGCAATCTCTCCCTGATAGGGGATATGGACATTGATGAGCGTGAATTCTTTGTTGTTCATTAATTTTGCGAATTGATCCACGGATATGTTTTCGTATGCTTGCTTATCCATGGACCAGGCATTAGGAGTGATATATCCCGAGAGTTCTATAGCCAGTAGTAACATTACAAAGCCAAACCAGTAATTGGTTTTTCTCATTTACTTCCTCTTTCATTAAACCCTATTTCTTTTAGGTATTAGCTTGCCCCAGATACAGTCGCAAATGCTTGAGTTTCGGAAAAAACATTGGAACACTCCGCATGTATGTTCGGTAGGCATCCCCGAATTTCGATATCATAGCTTTTTCCTCTTTGCGGGCCAGGTGATAATAAGCCCAGGCAATGACGGGAAATAAAAGCAAGGTAAGGACCGTCGGCCAGTGAATCAACTGCCCCAAGAGAGCGATAAAGATGCCGGTATACTGGGGATGTCGCACATATTTGTAAATGCCGTCAGTTGCAAGTTCATCCTTCTCTTGAGCACTGAATACCAAGCGCCATCCACTGGCCATCAGCACTAACCCAGCTAAAATGAAAATAAAACCAATAAACATTTCTATCATGGCACCGCTATCATCCAGTCCTAGAAGAGTCCCCCAAAGATGACCTTTTGTATGCAACCAGGGGATGTCTATCCCTAAGAAAGATGTCAGAAGATATATGGTTAGCGGAAAACCGTACATTTCCGCATAAAGGGCTATGATAAAGGCTTGAACCAACCCTGCATTGCGCCACTCTTTCAAGTTTTTAGGGGCCAAACATGAGTATAGAATCCAGGAAGCAACAACTATCATAATTATCATTGCACCCCATTGTCCTCCTAATGATAAGTCTTCAAAATGCATAGTCCTTTTCTCCTAATAAATCTGAACTTCAATAAAACAATTTAAATAATTAGCAATCTTTATGCCAAAAGTAATACGCAATCATCAATAACTTCATAACATTCCGAATAAACAAACAATGCTTGAGTTTATTTGTTTACTTAAAAGCTAAAATATTTATTTCCTGCTACGTTAAAGCAAAGCTGGATACTAATTATCCATCTTTAGATACTTTCCTTCATAAAAACCGGATATTTTGTAACCATTTGGAT
>JAZFVY010000313.1:0-5319 GCA_036447975.1 Desulfobacterales bacterium | reverse complement strand
AATACCAGTATTTTATTCAGTGAATCCTTCATGCGAAGGATTTCTTTAGCCTGAATTTCAATGTCGGATGCTTGCCCCTGAAATCCTCCCATGGGCTGGTGAATTAAAATCCTTGCGTTGGGCAGAGTATAGCGTTTACCTTTTGTACCGGCAGTCAGTAAAAGGGCACCCATACTGGCGGCCTGACCGATACATACGGTGGCAATGTCCGGCTTAATGTACTGCATGGTGTCATATACAGCCAAACCTGCTGTAACCAAACCGCCGGGGGAATTTACGTAAAAGTTTATGTCCTTGTCAGGGTCTTCGGATTCGAGGAACAAAAGTTGCGCTATCAAAAGATTCGCAATCTCATCATTCATGGCTGTACCAATGAATATTATTCTGTCCTTGAGAAGCCTTGAATATATATCATAGGCACGCTCACCTCTACTGCTCTGCTCTATGACAATGGGTATTAGTGGCACAAATTGTCTCCTTGTAATGTTTTTTGTATTGTAAGATTGATGTCTAACTGCTCGTTTCAGGATCTTGCTTTAACTCAGGCTCCACTTTTTCTACGGTGCTACTTTTAATAATAAGCTTGACAGCCTTTTTTTCAAGTAGGGTATGCTTAAAAAACTCGATCTTGTCCTCGTTTTGTTTGTAATAGTTTTTAATATCTTCAAGAGGCTGATTAAAGGTTTGGGCCATTTCCATGAAACCGTCTTCCATTTCTTGATCCGTAAGTGTCATATCTTCCTGCTCAACAATCTTGCCTAAAATCAGATGGCGCCTTACCTTCTTATCCGCTGTTTCACGATATTTTTCTGAAAGTATTTCCTTTGAAAGTCCCAGATCTTCCATGGACTTGTTATGATATGCAAAAGACCTTTCGGCCTCTTCAATAATGCCTTCTAGTTCATAATCGACCATTGAATCGGGCACTTCAAATTCAGACTTTGCGATCAAGGCCTCAAAAATTTGTTCATTTATTTCCTGTTCCACCCGCTTGGCATAGCCCTGATCCAGGTTGTCTGTTATGGCATTTTTCAAGTCATCAAAGGTTTCATACTGGCCAAGTCTTTTGGCAAATTCATCATCGATTTCAGGAAGCACCTCTTCCCTAATTTCATGGAGTGTCACCTGAAAATTTATTTCAAGGTTGGCCAGCTTGTCATTGAAATAGTCTTCAGGAAAATTAACCTTTATTTCCTTTTTACCTCCCGGCTTCATGCCGATCAATTGTTCATCGAAAGTCTTTATAATATGACCTGTGCCGATTTTCATTGTAAAGTTTTCAGTCTTCTGGGTTTCGGCAAAGGGCTTTCCGTCTTTAAATCCTTCATAATCGACAAGAACAAAATCGTCTTTTTGGGCTGCTCGATCTTCAGTTATGGGATTTTGTTGTGCCAGGTTTTTCTGGAGCATTGCAACCTGTGCATCCATTTCTTGATCCGTAACTCGGTACAGATTCTTTTTCAGTGCTAAGCCCTTGAAATCTATTTCCTCAATTTCTGGTTTTATCTCCACAGTGGCATCATATTTATAAGGCCCTTTCTCGTCAAGCCCTGGCGGATCAATTTTTGGGTTTCCCACAATATTAAGGTCGGTTTCCTTAATGGCTTCAACAAAGGAGTCCTGAAGCAATTTGGAAGAGACATCAATATGGACATCTTTTCTATAAAACCTTTCCAAAACCGAACGAGGCGCCTTTCCAGGGCGGAAGCCCTTTATTTTAGCTTTTTTCTTGAGATTTTTATAAGCATTGTCGAGTTCACGGACAACCTTATCTTCCGGGATCTCAATATGCAGTATTTTTTTTACACTGCTCACATCTTCTACCGTAACTTGCATAAAATTCCTTTCTAATAAAGCAGTAGCTAAAGTTGTATTTTATATACAGATAGTTAGCGTTGATTTTCAAATGGTGCGAGAGGGGAGAGTTGAACTCCCATTCTGTTGCCAGAGCTGGATCCTAAGTCCAGTGCGTCTACCAGTTCCGCCACTCTCGCATATTATGTATGCAACTTGACAATATATTATAAAATATATTAATTTCAATAAAAAAGCAATTTCAAAAATAATATCAAACTATATAGGTGTCAAGTAAAATGAGGAAAGCGCCTGTTATGTCAGTATTTTGTAAATATCATCCGATTAAACATAATTTTGTCGTAATGTTCCTGGTGGTTATTTTTGTATGTGCTTTAACCTCAGAATCAAGCCCGGAAAAGATGATTTTCGGCAAGCAGAAAAAAATCATTGTTATAGATCCCGGACATGGAGGATATGACAATGGCGCCCAGGGCCCTGATGGAACATTTGAAAAAAACATAACCCTGACTCTTGCCCGAATTATAGCGGAAGAGCTCGGAAACACTTACAGAGTAATTCTTACGCGAACCGATGACTATTTGCTTGACATCCCTGCCCGAACAGCCGCAGCCAACCATTTGGAAGCAGACCTGTTTATCTGCATTCATGCCGGTGGGAGTTTCCTCCATCAAGCAAGCGGTATGACCCTGTATTATTATAAAGAAACATCTGGACCCATTTTGACCCTTGAAACTGAACCATCCGAACCGCTGAAAAGCACCAACACCCTGATACCATGGACCAATATCCAAAGGAGGCATCAAACAACCAGCAAAGCCCTGGCCGAATTGATTCAAAATCGCATCAATGAACAGATAATACTTATTGAAAGCAAAATTCAAGGTGCACCGCTGAAGGTTCTTGAAGGGGCAGATATGCCTGCAATACTCGCCGAAATCGGATACATTACCAACCCTGCCGATGAAAAATCGCTCAACGATATCAACTTTTTATCAAATATTGCCAGAGTAATCCGAAGCGGCATAGACGATTTTTTTGAAAAAGTTCAACAACCAAATTAATAACCTTGCGCGATCAATCAAAGCGTGATAGAAATCTTCCAACATCGGGGCGTGGCGCAGCCTGGAAGCGCGCCTGCTTTGGGAGCAGGAAGTCGGAGGTTCAAATCCTCTCGCCCCGACCAGCCTTCACTTGGAGCGAAGCAGAAAGTGAAGGCTGCCGCGTCGAAGCCTATGGCGAAGGCGGGCAAAATTTACTGCGACCTATTGAAGCTACGGCTCGGCACGCCTTTCTATACCGACTAAACTCTCCGAATGAATCAGAAATTCTACTACACATACATATTAGAATCGGAAAAGATCCCGAATCGATTCTATACTGGTTTTACAGAAGACCTAGAGTCTCGCCTAAAATCCCAAACTTTTCATTGTTAATTGTGAAAGCACTGTAGTCCAAACTTGTATAGAAGCACTTCCGACCTTCTCGACAATGAGCTGTTTTGCATAACTTACCCGTTAAAGCTAATCATTGGAAAGAGCGCGAACAATCATTTGTTCAACATCTTTATTAGCGTTTACGTGAACTAAATGAATTTCTTTATTTTTTGAGGTGAATACACGAAAAATTTCATCAGCAAACGCTTGCCCTATTTCTTTTACCCCATCAAAATCTAGTATTACTATTTTAAATTTATCAACTCTTGATAATAGCCTCTTGGCCTGTGACCTTGAAACAAGCAACTCATCACCGTATTGAACAAGGCGAACAGGGACAACTGTTTTATTAAAACCATAATCTTCTTCAGATGTGAATTGATCAAAAACTTTCTTCAAGGTTTTTGACGTGTTGTTTTTCATTTTCATAAACACACTTGTTCCAGTTTGAAATTTTTGGCGTTCCATTATCCAGTCAATGTCATTAGTATGATGATGTGAAAAATATGTTTTGCCAGACAGAATGTTAAAATCATCTACCATGCGCGAAGAAAAGAAAATGCCCTCGCCCGTATGTCGTGAAGGGTCTGTTGTTAGTTTTCCTTTTGATAGTTCTAAAACAGCATGGCTCTCATCGAGCAAATTCAGTTCCCTTTGGATTTTTTTAAATATTCCTTCTCCATCATCAAATATGGAAACTTCTGTTGCTACAGCGGTCTTTGTAGTATGCACAATGACACATTTACCAGAGGAGTGATCAATTGCATTATTAAATATTTCTGTAAAACAGTAACTCCATATACCAGTGACATTATCAGGTAACTCGTCCATCAAAGGAAGGATATCATTGCGCCATACGACGTCCTCTTCTAAGTTGGACTCAAGTAAATATGTTTTTTCCAGTTCTTTTATTGGGCACAACAAATATTGACGGCTTTTGGTCGTTCCGTGAACTTGTATTGCTTGTTGTCTTGCCAGAAATTGTATATGTTTATTAATGGCTTGTCGAGAAACATCAAATTTTTTCGATGTAATCTTAACAATATCTTTAGGGTGATTTTCTACATTCTCAAGAATAAATTGTCGTATTTTTTCACCACGTTTTCTCAATCTTGCCATTTGGGCTCCTTAAAAATTATTTTTGTCAACCTTATGGCCGTGGATTGTAAACTTTTGGCCGAATTTTGTCAACCCTTATGTTAAAAAATGACGTGATAACAAGCCATAACGTAAAGCTCATCGAGGTACCGTTTTTGTTGCATCTGGTGAAGAAACTTGTTAGGAGTTCATTTTCTGCTCCTTTTCGTTTTGGCTCTTTATTTCTGCAACAGCACTATCAAAGAAGTCCCAATAAATCATGTTGAAACCATCGTTCGCATATTTCTTTTCATAGAAAAGGTTCCTGTCCCTGTCTATCCACTTCCAATATGGGCGCATCCAAAAATCTTTGTATGTAGGTTCCGATGGTGAAATATTGACATTTAATCCTTATTTACGACGCTTCCAACTCTCAGGCAAGCTTTTATGATATGATTTTTCAAATTTCCTTCCAAATTGAGGTATACTTAAAAAGTCCTTCCGGTAGGGCCTTTACAAAGAAACGGCTATAAACCCACTTTTTTATCATTAGCAGAAACAAAAGCATTGCTGGCGGTTCAAACGAACCGCCTTTTTTTCTTTATGGGGCTATGATTGAGTTCTGTGTAGGTTAGGTTGACAAAAATCCCGACAGGTTTTTTAGTCTGATCCTTAAAGCACCCAGCTCATCGCTGACAGTCATGAGGTGATCGGCTCGACTCCGGTCAGTTCCAGCATAAATTTTAACGAACACAGCCGGTTATAACAACCGGCCGTGTTGTTTTTTTGGCGGTTTTTGCTGAAAATGGGCGCCGGGTGAAAAAAAGAGGACAAATATCTTGACAATTAACAACCATCCATTTATTAGATTCGGCTTTTTGGTAAAATATATGTCAAACAGGGAGGTGAAGATTGTTTGAGATAGGAGCTATTTTATTTATGCTTGGACTCGCATTTGTTTTGTTTAGGGATGTGAGAAAGTAATATCTGG
>JAZFVY010000312.1:0-3920 GCA_036447975.1 Desulfobacterales bacterium | reverse complement strand
GTTATGGTCTGGTCATACATTCTCTTTCTGATCTGGATCCAGCAGCTTCCGAGCCCTATGGATTCTGTTGCCAGGTGAATATAGATCGAGGCAATGGAAGCATCCTCAACCCATACATCACATTTTTCAGGATCTGCGCAGACAACGATGCCCATTGGGGCATTTTTTAAAAAAGATGCACCGTGCGGCTTTGCTTTTGAAAGTTTTTCAAGTAGACCTTGATCCGTAACAACGACAAATTCCCAGGGATTAAGCCCTCTTGAAGAAGGAGAGCGTAACACCGCCTCAATGAGAATATCAATTTTCTCGGCTTCCACCGGTTTTTCAAGATATTTCCTGATGCTTCTGCGTTTTGTAACCAGAGATAAAAACATAAACTAAACCTCCTTATTTATATTATAATTTAAATCCGTTTTTCTTCTGCCAGATAATATTGATGGTTTCGTAAAAAGTCTAAAAGCTCCCTCTCCCTTGCGAATATATTTTGTCAATTATGCCGTCATTGTGATAAAGGTTCAAGCTATAAAATCTGTTTTCGATTTTTATAATCCGTTAATACTTTTGTAAAGGTAACTGTTCGGCCGCCCCGCCTGTCGGCCGGCGGGCAGGCATCCGGGAGGCGGGATGGCTGAATAGTAGCACGTAAAGTAGAATAATGAAAATATTGCTGATATATCCATACTGGCTTGAAGAACGTAGCAACACCGAAGATGTGGTTGTCGCTCCAATAGGTATTTACTATGTGGGTGCTTTATTAAAGGAAAATCATTACGATGTTGAGATATTGAACTGGAACAATATCAATGAAACACCTGAAAAGATTGAAAAGACCTTCCTTGAAAAAAAACCCGACGTCATCGGATTTTCTATCTTGCAGGCAAATCGATGGGGAGGGGTTGAGATTGCTCGGATTGCCAAAAAAGTCGATCCAAAGGTAAAGATTGTTTTCGGCGGCGTGAGTGCCACCTTTTTATGGGAACATTTTCTTACCCATTTTCCGGAAATTGACTTTGTGGTCATCGGCGAAGGTGAATACACCTTTTTAAATCTAATAAGATCCATTGAAAAAGGGCAAAATGAGTATATGGGAAATATCAAGGGTATTGCTTTCAGGAGAAAAGGCAAGGTTGTCAGGACTGAGCCTGCAGAACCGATTCAGGATCTTGATCAGCTGCCTGTCCCGGCAAAATACTTTGAATACAGACATCTGTCATTAACCAGGGGCTGCCCTGGAAAATGCAACTTTTGCGGTTCACCCAAATTTTGGGGACCCAGGGTCAGATTTCATTCAGCAGAATATTTTGTTGATGAGATAGAACTCCTTTACAAAAAAGGGGTTAATTATTTTTATTTTTCCGATGACACCTTCAGCATTAACAAAAAACAGGTGATCGAAATCTGCAAAAAAATCCTTGAAAGAAACCTTAAGATCGTGTGGGTTGCCATATCCCGTGTCAATTATATGAGTGAAGAGATTCTTTCCTGGATGAGAAAGGCCGGCTGCATTCAAATCAGTTATGGCGTTGAAAGCGGTTCCGAAAAAATTCGAGCTTCTCTGAACAAAAAGATCACAACCAAAGAGATTGAGAATGCTTTTTCCATTACCTCAAAATATGGCATTTTACCACGGGCTTATTTCATCTACGGTTGTCCCGGAGAGAGCCTGGAAACCATTCAAGAGACCATTGATTTGATAAAAAGGATCAAACCTATAGTTATCCATTTTTTTATCCTTTCATTATTTCCAGGAACCATGCTTTATTCCGAATTTAAGAAAAAAAATAATGTAACGGATGATATCTGGTTAAATCGGATTGAGGATATCAAGTATTTTGAGACAGACCCTCAATTATCCCGGGAACTTGTAATTTCCTTTGGTAAAAAATTAAGAAACGAATACTATAAAGAGCTTCCTGCAATTGTCGATGCGCTCAGCCTTGAAGATAAAAAGGAATTTTATCCCACGCATGCCGATTTTTGCTCAAGACTCGGTATGACCTTTGACCATGGCGATTATGCCGGGAATGATGCAATAGAGGGGAAAGATAAAATTGCTGAAAAGTTATACAGAAAAGCTTTGGAATATCACCCTGACCACCGTGCTTTTCTGGGATTGGGCATATATAATCAAAAGAACGGAGCCTATCAGGAATCGGTTAGAATCCTTTCTAAAGGAGTTGAGTATTTCCCGGAAAATGAGCAGCTCAACTTGTGCCTGGGGGTAAGCCATATGAATCTAGGCGCTTATAAAACGGCGCTGCCATTTCTTCTAAAATTTCAACATTCAAAACAAGCTGTCGAATTAATCGCCAACTGTTATAATGCATTGAAAGATTTTGAAAAAGGGTAGGCGTTTCAAAAAAAACTTGAATCCATATCATAAAACATCCACACTACCCCGCATTTCTCATGAAGAATTTATCTGGCTTTTATTATTGTTAGTAAATTTAAAGATATTAATCACTTAAATTGACATAGATGGATAATTTGATCAAATAATTTGATTTTTATTTTTTTTAGATAAATTCTTCATGAGAAATGAGGGTTACTCCTTCAGCGCCCGATCGAAATCCTCAATAATATCTTCAGTGGCTTCGATGCCCACCGATAAACGAACCAGACTGTCAGAAATCCCCAGCGATTGACGCTCTTTGGAAGACATACCCGAGTGAGAAGTCGTAGCAGGACGTGTGATCAGCGATTCAACGCCGCCGAGGCTCGGGGCGCGGATCGGCAGGGTTATATTATTCATAATACGCTCGGCAGCATTGACTCCGTCTTTCAATTCAAAACAGAGCATACCCCCATAGCCGTCAAACAAATCCCTGGCACGATGGTGTCCGGGATTGCTTTCGAGCCCTGGATGGTTGACCATTTTTATTGCCGGATGGTTTTCCAAATATTTTGCGATTTCAAGCGCGCTTTTATTTTGATATTTTACCCTGACTGCCAGTGTTTTTATGCCGCGATGAAGCAGGAAGCAGGCATGAGGGTCGAGCGAAGCACCGAGGTGGTTGAGTCTATGCAGGATCTTTTCGGTCAGGTCGGCACGGCCGATAACAGCTCCTGCCACGATATCGGAATGGCCGTTCAGATATTTGGTGCAGCTATGCAGGGAGAGATCAAAACCCCATTCCGAAGGCCGAAAATTGATCGGGCTTGCAAATGTATTGTCTATTATCGAAATGAGATTATGGGTTTTGGTAAATTCAATTAAGGATTTGAGGTCAGCCACCTGCATCAAGGGATTAGTTATGGTCTCAACATAAAAAGCTTTGGTGTTGGACCGCAATTTGCTTTTCCAGGAATCCGGGTCGTCACCGTCGATGAAATCGAATGAGATTCCCAATGTCGCAAAATATTTGGTGAGGAAATCGTGCGTACCTCCATACAAACAATCCTGGGACAGAAAATGATCACCTGGACCAAGAAGGGTTAAAAGAGTTGTTGTAATTGCCGCCATACCGCTGGCAGTCACAATGGCTGCTTCAGCGTTCTCCAGTGCTGCCAACTTTTGGTGTAGGGCGACATGATTGGGAGTATTGTTCAGGCGGATATATTTTAGATCGTGATAACTTTTTTGACCGGCGTATTCAAAGGTAGAAGATTGAAAAATCGGCATACTGACCGCCCCCATGATGAGGGGTTCAGGCTCACCAGCGTGAATAAGTTTGGTTTCTATGTGTCTTAATGGTTTGGTCATAAATGGTTTCTCCTTTCATGTAATCCTGTTTCAAAATCAAAAAAAATGTACATAGAACCTTGTATAAGTTAACAATCGAGAACAATCAATCACTATTGTCGCTTTCTCTTCTTTTTCGATACGGCTTTTGGGTAACAATGCTTGACTCTGAAGGATCGGTTATGTAAGGTCGCTTTTTTAATATTTGGGACACTGAATATCCATGAATATAACAACT
>JAZFVY010000311.1:0-2183 GCA_036447975.1 Desulfobacterales bacterium | reverse complement strand
TTTACAATACGTGCTCTCATGATTTACCTCCTCAACTCGATATGTATCCACATTGTAATTACATTGTTATGGAATGTCAAGGATTTAATGTCCAGTAGATTTATTAGATTCTTGGGGACATCCATTGGTTTATAAGTTTCGGTCTTTTTGGGGTATCCAAGCCTTGATTTCTTGACTTGCTTGTTTTCCGGGACGTTCGTGCGCAGCGTGCACAACTTCCTGTTGATGACTCACGATAGATACTTGATGCTGGATATTTGAACCGCAGCCCCAGTACCATCTGCCGGAGCTACCCCAGTACGATCTGCCGGACCTACGGGGCAGGCGGGGCAGGCCCCAGTTAAATGGTTCTTCGAAATTTAACCCCGATGAAACAAATAAAAAGGTTTCATTGGGCCCCGATAGCGGGATTTCCGCTTCGCTCCAATTCCGAAGGATCGGGATCTCCACTACGTTCCGACAGGCGGGGAAATAATGGTTAATAATCAATGGTTAACAATTAATAATTAACAATTAATTATTGATTATTAGATTGGGGTCGTTCAGAGAACTTAAAATATTTACATTAACGTGATATGTCAAAGAAGAAAGCTGTATTGTTTGGCTTCATGAAAAATTCGGGTTAGCGCCTTACATCTCAGGCAAACTCGACAATCGTTCAATTTAGGCGAGATGTATCGATTTACATTGAAACAGACACCATTTTGGATTTCAAATAGGAGGCAAGATTGACTGTAGAGTTTTTAATTTTTAGTTTTTTCCTGATATTTTTTCGATGGGTTTTAACCGTGTGCTCAGAAATGTATAGTAGGTTAGAAATTTTCTGATTTGTCAGATCCCGTTTGATCAGAGCGGCCACACGCATTTCCTGTTCTGTCAGAGAATGGATGATTTCAAAATGATGACTCGAACCGGTAAAAAAGCTATTCAAATTGGATTCCAGTACATCCAAATCTGCCAGAAAACTTTTCAAGCGATCATTGCCTTTGAGATCTTTAATAATCGGCAATATTTTGGCGGTGGTTATCTCATATATTTTCTTTTCTAAGAGCTCTTTTTCCCTATCTATATTTCTAGCCAAAACCGATAATGCCTGGTTTGTTTCCATTATCTCTCTGTTTACTTTTTCAAGAGAAGATTTATGCCGTATAATTTCTTTTTCTTTACGCTTCATTATTTTAAGTGTGGTTCTTAGTTTTCTGGTTCGATCCTCAAATCGGCGTTCAAGCTCATCATGAGCTTTCCATAGCACCTCCGCAGCCTGCTTGCGCTCGGTGACGTCGTGTACGGAACCGACAAGGTGTGTACAGATTCCCTTTTTATTCAAAACAGGCGCGATACTTACATCACCGATCTTTTCCCCTGCAGGGAAAACCGAGGTTTCTTCCCATCTGACAATCCTATTCTCCTTGATGGCTTTCTTGTAATTATCCAAAACCAGTCGAACGGATGTTTCAGGTATCACCTCCTCAACGCGCTTTCCAACAATCTGGTCTCTCGTTAACCCGGTAGCTTTCAAAAACGCATGATTGATGGATAAAAAGCGAAAGCAATCATCAGGCTCAACTCTTATGTAAAATAATATATCTTCAACCGAATCGTATATCAGAGATAATCGTTGTTCACTTGATTGTATTGCTTGCTGTGCCGCCATGCGCTTAACAGCTTCTTTCCCAAATTCCTTAACCCTTTGTTCCAATTCTTCATAGCTTGGTTTTTTGGTCATTGGAAGATCCTCCGATTAATCGGAATTTGGCTTTTTTGTATGCTTTGAATATACTTATCTACTAATATTTCCATGCAAATATCGTGCAAGTTCACATTTATCTCGCTTCTTTAAATTTCAAGTAGTTAGCTCAATTGAAAGGGGAATTGATAAAATATTGTGAAATAAATACCATATTATTATTACATCTTTTTCATATTGGGTAATTTAGGTAACAGAGAAAAAAGGGAAATTTCGCAGGACAGACACCCTTTGTTTCTGAATTTATGTGTTCAAAAAAGGAATTCTTATCCTTTTTCTTTTAAGTATCGACTAATGTTTTCTCGACAACTTCAATGTGCTCACGCATCGCATTGGCTGCAAGCTCTCCATCCCCTTTTTTTATGGCACTAAAGATTTTTTTATGATGAGCAAGAGATTTCTTAGCTCTCTCCTCCCCCAGCAGGTAACTCTCCCG
>JAZFVY010000310.1:0-2327 GCA_036447975.1 Desulfobacterales bacterium | reverse complement strand
TCGCTGATCCTGGCATTAATTCCCCTTGGAATTGCCGGAAAGAGTATGATTCAGATAACCAGGGATGAATTAAAAAGCTCTGCAAACGATAACCTCATTACAGTAGCGAGCCAAGTCTCACAGGATATTGAGGACTTTTATCGATACACCTGGCTGGCTCCGCTTCGGATGATCAAAAAAGCCGTTGAAAGTGAAGACCTGGGCGTTAATGAAAAACTTTCTCTATTGACCGAGGGAATGAAAAGTGTCAACGATCTCATTGCTCTCCAGATTGCCGTCCAGGATGTCAAGTCTCCGCTCCTCGTTTCCCAGGATGAATTTTCAAATAAACTGAAAAAAGCTTCTGTGGATCCGGAACAAGCCTTGAAATTATCATCCGATCGGATTGCAATTTTGCAAAAAGGGGATGAGATCTTTATTGGAGACTTGACCTATCTTAAGGAGGTTGAAGCATGGTTGGTAACGGTGATCCTCACCTTGGACAAAAGAACATTCGGCCGTCCCGCGACGCTTTCCGCTCGAATTAACCTCGACCGTCTTAAAAGACGTATCGAAAGCCATCCGTTTAATAAAACAGGTTCCATAACACTGATCGATCCTGAGGGGCGTAAAATCTTTGATCGGGATAGAACCGATCTCAGCAAAAACAAGTTAGTCGAAGCGGCAAAAAAAATATTGGCCTCTAATGCCCGCACGATCGGTGTGGAACCTTATATTCGGCCATCTGGTGAGAAAATGTTAGGTGCTTTTGCCTTCCCGAATATCCTGGACATTGGGGTAATTGTTGAAAAGAATGAGGCCGATGCATACATGGCAGTCACAGACATGGAATGGAATTTAACGGTCTGGATTATCATAGGTCTTTTAGTCGCTGTGGTCGGCGCGATTCTTGTTTCTGTGTCGTTGACCAGGCCATTACGTAAGTTGATGCGGGCTGCACGTGCAATTTCGGAAGGTGACCTTTCGATACAGATTGAAACCAGAGGACAAAAGGATGAAATCGGTGAACTGTCTCTAACCTTCAATAAAATGGTAGAAGATCTTCGCCGGTACATTGATGAGCTGACCGAGACCACCAAAGCCAAGGAAAGGGCGGAAAGCGAACTGGAACTGGCGAAGAAAATCCAACAAAGTTTTCTTCCCAAAAAGTTTCCAGAATTAGGTTCAATCGAAGTCTGGGGAAAATGTGATCCGGCACGTGAAGTAGGCGGAGACTATTTCGATTTTTTTCAGATTGATGATGACAATTGCGGAATGGTTATTGGTGATGTTTCCGGTAAGGGCGTCCCTGCCGCACTGTTTATGGCGGTAAGCAGAACACTGTTCCGGATTTTAAGTTCACGAGAGCTTTCACCGGACCTTGTGTTGACCGAATTCAATGACCGCCTTGTCGCCCTCGACCAGGGAGCAAATATGTTTATAACATTGTTTTATGGAGTTTTTAATAAAACAACAGGGCAACTTCTTTACTCTTCCGCCGGTCATAACATGCCCTATCTAAAGTCATCGCAAAATGCAGGAACAAAATTCCAGCTTCTGCCCCAAATGAAGACCATGGTTGCCGGAATGATGGACAGTATACCTATGCAATTAGCCGAGACCAAGATGCAAAGTGGGGATGTTATTGCTCTTTATACTGACGGGATGACCGAGGCGGAGAACGAGAATGATGAGATGTTCGGCGAAGAACGCCTGGAGGAGCTGCTTAATAAATACTCCAATTTATCCGCACCTGATATGTGTAAAAGGTTGGTCGAAGACGTGCATGCTTTTCATGCGGGCAGGCCGCAACTTGACGATATGACGATGTTTATTATGAAGGTTAAATAGAACCTATCTCAAAAACAATCTAAGTGCCCATGGGCAGCGTTGCGAAACAGTTCAAAATGCTCACATACTACGTGTATGCTCCGCTTTTTCACTGTTTCGCGCCTTGCCCTGAACCCTTTATTTTTGAGATAGGTTCTAGTATCCCCCGATCCACTCTCAAATGCTTTGATGACAAAAACAACGGATTTCCAAAACAGGACTTTTTGTTCAGACACTACCTACCAGTAGCAAAGTAATGAATAATTACAAAGTAAACGTACTGCCGCATGCCACTGCGAAGCATTCGAGGTTTTTCCCCTTTGCAGTGATATTCTTCCTGCAGGTCTCAACAATTTGATCTATTTGCTTGTCTGTACGTTCCTGGTGCAAATGGAACAGGCCCAATTGGCTGACCCCGGCTTCAAGGGCAAGATCCAAGGCATCGGTATATACCGAGTGTCCCCATTCTATTGTTGTTTTATATTCTTCCGGGGTGAACTCGGCATCATGAATTAAAA